>DATFYS010000001.1:0-3269 GCA_035314885.1 Nitrososphaerales archaeon
TGCATCCTTCTCTGAGCATACTTGTGCAGACGCTGAAGCAGGTGATACTGATGCCGTCCCTCACGCGGTATCGTTACGTCCCGAAGGGGTTCTCCTGGACCCAGACGGCGACAAACAACACGTACATCATGACGGAGGCCAACGTCCCAGCCGGGGGGGCCCTGACTTCGGCTCCCTACCTTTTCAAGACGACTTCGGCGAGTTTCTTCCCGCTCTTTGTGACCCGGGCCTCTAGAACAATAACGGTGGAGTCCAACGGGACTCCTATTGTGACCGACACGGTGGAACTCGTGAATCAGGGCTACAGCTCACTTGCGACCCTCATCGTCAGCCCTCTGACGACTGCCGACGCCCAAATCACGGTTGTCCCGCAATCCGAGCCGAAGCTACTGAATCCGGTGACCATCTCGCTGAGCAGCGATACCATCGACCTGAACAGTGCGATCGGGTCTATCATCGCGGCAAACACGAACCTCTCGATAGCCTATCAGTACCCGCTGGCGGCGAAGTACTATTCGGTCTCAGGGAGCCAGGTAACCCTCAACCTCCCTGACACCCCGCCGATTCCGAACGTCGTGCGTTCGTACACCATCCGAATCTCCCTCCCTCCGGGTATGTCGCTGATTCAGGGGCAGAGCCAGACGATACTCGGTGCGAGCCAGCGGCAGACAGGGACCACGACCTTCACCTATGCACTGCAGATAGGATGGGCCATTGACGCAGGGATCCCGGTGGCGTCCCTGGTCTTCCTGCTCCTTCTTGCTGGGCTTTTCGTGATGAGGGAGACGCCTGCGAAGGAGGAAGAAGAGACAGAGGAAGAGTCGTCCGGCATCAGGGTCGAGGCGATGATCAAGGCCTTCGACGAGAAGACGAACGTGATCAACGGCCTCTGGCCCGAAATCTCGGCGAGAGACCCCAACGACATGCGCAAGGAGTACTTCGACGAGCTCAGGGGGCGCCTCGATGCGCTGAGGAGCAAGGCCCTGCAGAGGCTAAACGAGATCAAGCAGAGGTCGACAACACAGAAGTTCTTCGACCTGCTGAACCAGATCCATGCCTCCGAGAGGGAGGTGGACAGGGCGGCGAAGGACAAGCTCAACCTCTATGAGCAGTACCACATGAGAAGGATGAGGAAGGAAGTGTTCGACAGGCTCCTCCCGCAGTACACGAAGAGGCTGGAGAAGGCCCTGGACACCCTCAGCGACGAGCTGCACGTGGTGCAGAGAGAAGCCAAGCTGCTCTAGGCCCCTCATGGGAGGGGCAAATTTATGAGGCGGAGAATGCCATTAGGAGTCAGACATGGAGAAAGTGGAGAAGCTGGTCATCATAGGCTCGGGGCCGGCGGGGCTCACAGCGGCCATCTACGGTTGCAGGGCCGACCTTCAGCCTCTGGTCTTCATGGGGACGAAGTACGGCGGACAGCTCATGCTGACCAGCGACGTTGAGAACTTCCCAGGGTTCCCTGACCCGGTTTTGGGCCCCGACCTCATCATGAAGATGAAGTCCCAGGCCGAGAGGCTGGGGACGAGGCTCGTCCAGGAAGATGTTGTGAAGGTCAATTTCAAGACCTACCCGTTCGAAATCTACACCGACAGCGGGGTGACGAAGACCCTCTCCGTGATACTGGCGACCGGGGCCAACCCAAGGCGGATGAATCTCGAGTCAGAGATGCGCCTGATGGGCAAGGGGGTCTCCAACTGCGCTGTCTGCGACGCCTTCTTCTTCAGAGGGAAGAAGGTCGCGGTGGTCGGAGGAGGAGACACGGCCATGGAGGAGGCCACCTTCCTGACCAAGTTTGCGACCTCGGTCCAGGTGATTCACAGGAGGGACAAGCTCAGGGCGAGCGCGGCTTTGCAGAAGGAAGCGACCGAGAATCCGAAGATCAGCTTCGTCTGGGACACCGCCGTGACCGAGGTGATCGGTGACAAGAAGGTGGAAGGGGTCAGGACGAAGAACCTGCAGACAGGAAAGGACGACGAGATCAAGGTGGACGGGCTCTTCGTCGCCATCGGCTACGATCCCAACACAGAGATCTTCAGGGGGCAGATACAGCTCGACTCGAAGGGGTACGCCGTCGTCAACGGGACCGAGAGCAGCGTTCCCGGGGTCTTCGTGGCGGGAGACGTACACGACTTCCGCTACAGGCAGGCGATCACCGCGGCCGCGGACGGCTGCAAGGCCTTGCTGGACGCGGAGAAGTTCGTGAAGCAGAAGCTGGAACTGAAACCGGTCAGTTGATGACCGGGATGAACCGGTCCCCCGAGAAGGACTTGCTCAGGGGACCCACTATGGGGGTCTTGTGTCCGCACGCCATGCACCTGTTGTACCTGTCCAGGTTGTAGGCTAGAATCTCGTAGCCGTACCTCTTGATGAGCACCTTCCCGCATCCAGGGCAGTAGGTGCTTTCGGCCGGGTGTCCCGGGACGTTCCCGAGGTACACGTAGTTGAGCCCTGCCTTCTTCCCCACCTCGTAGTGCTTCTCGAGGGTCTCGACGGGGGTGTGGGGGAAGTCCATCATCTTGTAGTCGGGGTGGAAACGGAGGAAGTGAACGGGGACGTCGGGCCCCAGATTGTCGTAGACCCACCTGCAGAGATGGTTTGCGGCATCGAGGGAGTCGCCGACCTTTGGAACGATCAGGTCGGTGATTTCGATGTGTACCTTTCGGCGCCTTTTCATCTCCAGGAGGGACTCGAAGATAGGGTCCGCGTTAGGGATTCCGATGTAGCTCCTCACGAACTGGGTCTCCCCGCTTCCCTTGAAGTCAACAGTGATGCAGTCCAGGAACTCGTCCATCATCGCGACAGTCTCAGGAGTGTCGTAGCCGTTGGAGACGAAGATGTTGAAGATCCCCCTGGACCTCGCCAACTTCCCGACGTCCCGCGCGTACTCCATGAAGATGGTAGGCTGATTGTAGGTGTAGGCGATCCCCTCACAGCCATGCTCTGCCGCCTGGTCGACGATCTCCCGAGGTGCAGCTTCGGTCCCTTCGATCTTCCTTCGCTGGCTGATGTCATAGTTCTGACAATTGCTGACGGCAACAAAGCCTGCGCAGTAGGAATGATCCCCTTCTACCTCCAAGTTGTAGACAGGCCCATCGTAGGGCACTGAGTCGATGGCTCGGATTGGAACAAGGGAGTAATGCTCCGTTTGTACCATCTTGCTCGCAGCCAAATCTGAACTTCCTTTGGCCAAAAGCATGACCCTCGTCAAGTAGTCGTTTTGTCGCGTTACGGTTCTTCCTTCGATTGTGTAACTGGGATCATTCTTG
>DATFYS010000002.1:0-2789 GCA_035314885.1 Nitrososphaerales archaeon
GTCCTTCTTGGGGGAGACCCGGCGAAGGTCCTGAACAAAGACTCGATCATGGACCCAGGGTCAGTTGACTTCTATGTCGAGTTCGCGAAGCGTCTGAAGGCTGGGAACCCTAACACGTCAGGGTGAACACTTCAGCCTAACAAGGCTTGGAAGGAAATTAATACCCGCCAGATGGCCGTGCGCGCGTGCCGGCGAGCAGGAAGGTCTACATCATTTCCGGCGGTGTAACGAAATTCGCCAAGGCACACCCTGACATGGACTTCCGACTGATGGTGAAACGCGCGTTCGACTACGCGATGAAAGACGTCCCTGGGCTCACCCTTGCCGACATCGAAAGCAGTAGGATCTCATACTTCTCTGACCACTTCGCCAGGCAGCTGAAGGCGGCGTCCATGGTCCAGGACTACCTCGGCCTCAACCCCAAGGATTCAAGGAGGATTGAATGGGGCGGAGCCACAGGGGGCCAGGCGATCCAGGCCGGATGGGAGGCGATTGCCAGCGGGAGGAACGACGTCTGTCTTGTTGCGGGGTTCGAGACGATGTCGACCGTCGAGACCTGGAAGGGGAACGAATTCATCGCCTTGGCATCGGACACCAACTTCGACTACCCGGTGGGGGGGTTCTACACGGGCTACTATGCGCTAATGGTCCAGCGCCACATCTACGAGTATCTGAGAAAGAGGAAGTTCGCAAACATGAAAGACGAGAGGAAGGCTCAGCAGGTTGCGGCGGAACACGCCCAGAAGATAATGGCGATGGTCTCAGTGAAGAACCACATCAACGCGCTCCACAACCCATACTCACAGTATCCGGAGAAGCTCACCATGAAGGACGCCATGGGGAGGGAGATGATTGCGTTTCCTCTGAACAGGCCCTCTGTCTGCACCATGAGCGATGGGGCGGCGGTTACCATACTTGCATCTGAGGATGTCGCGTTCAAGTACACAGACCACCCGGTCCTGATCAAGGGGGTCGGATGTGGGACGGACACGATGAGGCTGGCTGACAGACCCCATGGGAAGGTCCTGCTATTTCCATGGGAGACCGCCGAGTACTATTCGGATCTGAAGTACCCGGGGGTGCATTCATTCCGGGCAGGGAGGGCAGCAGCCTTGGAGGCCTACAAGAACGCCGGAATAACCAACCCCAAGGAGGAACTGGACTTCGTGGAGATCCATGACGCCTACGCCAGTTCTGAGATACAGACCTACGAGGACATCGGGCTCTGCAGGTATGGGGAGGGGTACGATTTCGTCGAGGAGGGACATCCGTTCCTGGAGGATATCGAGTACGGCCTGGACCTCCCCCACAAGGGGACGATGCCGGTGAATCCGTCCGGTGGACTGATCGCGTGCGGACACCCCGTCGGAGCGACAGGAATCATGCAGGGGGTATTCGCCTTCTGGCAACTGCAGAACACGATCGGGAAACATTTCGGGAACGAGAAGCTGCAGATCAAGGGGGCGAAGCGGGGGCTGATCCACTCGCACGCCGGGACAGGGAGTTCGGTGACAGCGACGATCCTGGAGAGCGTCTAGGATGACCTCACCAAGGAAGTTCGTTAAGTTCAGAGACGTCATGAAGGAGGTCAACAAGAAGGGTGCGGCGATTTACAGGAATCCGGTAGGGACCCAGGACCTGGTCGTCCTATCCCCCTACAACATCAAGTACATCCACAGTTACGCCGAAGACTCCCCGTTCTTTCTTGGTCTCGCGAAAGGGAAACTACTGGGGAGCGAATGCAAGAACTGTCATTACAGGTATGCGACCCCAAGGAGCCACTGCATGAACTGCGGCCACGAGACGAGCTGGTTCAACCTCCCTCGCGAAGGGAGGGTACATTCATGGACGACCTGCTACTTCGGGAGCGAGGAATTCCTCAAGGAGACCCCGTACAACCTTGCCCTGGTGGAGTTCGACGGTGTGGATACGTTGCTGCTATCGAGGCTCAAGGGGGTCAAGCAGGCAGACATTTTCATCGGCATGAAGGTGAGGGCAGAGTTCCGCAAGTCGCCGCGCTACCTGATCTCAGATGTGCAGTTCGTCCCGGCAGTAGCCGGCAGAAAGTAGAAAGACCCTTTGCAGTTCTCAGGCCCTGACGGGGGTCAACCACTTCGAGTAGCGCTTGGCCTTTCCGTGGATTACCTCTCCGTAGAGCTTCTGTATCTTGTCCGTGACGGGTGTCCCGTTGTACCCAATCTTCCTCCCATCGATCTCTCGGACCTTCGCAACGCCCACGGCTGTTCCGCTGAAGAATACCTCGTCGGAGGTGTACAACTCCTCCTTTGAGGAGTCGTTCCTGTAGAACTTGATTCCGAGGTCATGGGCAAACTGGATTATCGTGTCGCGCGTGATCCCCCTGAGGATCCCCGAGCTGGCTGGAGGGGTGCTCAGGATGTCGTCCTTGACTCGGAAGATGTTCTCTCCCGGCCCCTCGGCCACGACCCCGTGGGAGTTGAGTAGGATTGCCTCATCGTAGCCTGACGACAGCGCCTCCATTTTAGCCAGTGCGGAGTTGGCATAGTTCGCAGAGCACTTCGCCTGCAGGGGCAATGCCCTCGGGTCGATCCTCACCCAGCTCGAGACTGTGGCCCTTACCCCCTTGTCAGCCCCTTCTTTCCCGAGATAGGGACCCCATTCCCATCCCGCGATGGCCACCGAAATCTTGCTGTTGAGAGGGTTGAGCCCCATCTCGCCGTAGGCCGTGTACGCGATAGGTCGTATGTAGACCTCCTTCACATTGTTCTGGCGGACGAAGTCCACGCAGGCACTGGTGATTTCCTTCATCG
>DATFYS010000003.1:0-10291 GCA_035314885.1 Nitrososphaerales archaeon
CACCAGAAGCTGATACTGATGTCCATCTCCACCCTCCTGAAGAAGGAGGACTCGAGCTACGTCACCACCGGGGAAGTGGAGAAGGGCTATTCCGCCCTCTGCGAAAGCATGGGTCTGACCCCCAACCACCACACCCAAGTGTGGAGCGACGTCAACGAGCTGTCCAGGAAGGGCATCATAGAGACCCAGCTCTCGGGGAAGGGGATGAGGGGAAGGACGAAGCTGATCGGGCTTTCGCTCGTGTCCGCCAAGGAGCTGATGGGGGAGCTCGAGAAGGGAATGGTGGCCGACCTTAGAACTTGAAAGACTCCTATCCTCCTACGGGAGGACAAAGGTCCTGACGGTGATGCTGGAGACCGAGGAGCTCAACATCTCCGAGATAACCCGCCGGGTGGGGCTCTCGCACAGCGCCACAGCGCGCCACCTCGACTTCCTCACGAAGTCAGGGCTCCTCAGAGAGAAACGCTTCAACAGGATCAGGATATTCAGGGTCGACAGGTCAGACCTCCACGTGGAGGCGCTGATGAAATTCCTTGCGGAATGGAAGGCCGCCGATAGCTCAACCACGGAACAGGTCTACAACTAGGGACGGCCGCTCCTGGCCGCCTCCTTCGACAGGAACTCCGCATAGCCCTCGTCCAGGTCGAGGCTGTGCACAAGCGCGTCGCGGAACTTCTTGTCCTTGGAAAGCAGAGCGACGAACGGAATGTCTTCCACGAGTGCCCCCCTCTGGCTGATCCCAGTCCTCCTCCCGGCCAGGAGCCCGATCTCCTTGAGCCTCCTCGAATCATTCCAGATCCGGACCTGCAGGGGCCAGGGAACCGAGTCCAGGGTGTACCTCGCCCCTCCGTCCCCAAGGGCGCCCCAGACCTCGGACGCGAGCATCTGGTCGAGGTACCTCAGGAGCCTCCAGTCCCTCCCGCGCATGATCCTTCCAAGCAGGACATCCGCCTTCGACAGGGCGTCCAAGGCTTTCGCCTTCCTCTCCTCCAGTATCCTCGCCTTGGCAATCCCGACAAGGAGATCTCTCAACTTCTCCCTCGGCTGCCCGGGGTAGGCTCTGATGGCGGCGAGGGCAGTCTTTGCGTCGTGGGCCCCGAAGAATCTGTCCACGGACTGCGCGGCGGTCAGCTCTTCGTCCTTGCGGGCAGGCCCGCCAGCCTGCAGGAAGTTCACCGCAGACCTGATGTCACCGTTGGCAGCCTCCACAATCGATGCCAAGACCGTGGAGCTTATTCCAGTCTCTTCCTTCTTCGCTATCCTCGACAGGTGGCGCTCGACTTCCTCCGGAGAAGGCCGGACGAACTCGATCCTGCGGCTGACGCTGGCGAGCTTCTTCACTTCGTCCGAGTCCGGGTCGTTGGCCGCCATCACCACGGGGTAGGTGCTCCTCCTGACGGCATCCCTGATGTAGTCGATGGCGCCGTAGTCGGATCTCCCGGCGAGCCCGTCCACCTCGTCGAGGAAGATGAGAGACCCGGTCCCGAACAGGTTGGCGCTCCCGACCAGCTCCCCTATCCTCTTGGAGAGCCTGTCCTTGGTGCGCGTGTCGCTGGCGTTGAGCTCCACCAGCTGCAGGCCAGACTTCTCGGCCACCAGATGCACCGTTGTAGTCTTCCCTGTCCCCGGGGGACCGACAAGGAGGGCCGCCTTCTCTCCCCTCTTCCATCTCCTGAGCCATGCCAGAAGCCTGTCTCTAGCCTCCTCGTTCCCCACCATCTCTTCGAGGGTTCGCGGCCTGTACTTCTCAGACCACAACTAGAACGCTCCCCCTATGAACACAAGGAGCCCCACGGTCATCCCTGCGAGTGCGATCCTCTTGACTTTCAGGGCCCTCCCTGCGTCGGGCCGGGAGAGGATGGCCAACGCCAGGCCGATGAAAATGGCGTCCGGGACGATCACCCCATAGGTGTAGATCAGATTCGCGACCTTCGTTATTAGGGGGACCCAGCTCGTTACCACTGCAAGTAGGAAGAACGTCGCCCCCACGGCAGAGGCAACCCTAAGACCTCCCGTCCGGGCGACCGACTTGACCCCTCTCTTGGCATCTCCCTCCACATCGGCCATGGCTTTGACCACCTCCCGACCAACCCCGGAGAAGAACGAAGTCAGGGCCATCATCAGCAGGAGCGACCCGGCCGAGCTCCCGCCTATGATCACTCCGCCGTAGATGAACGGGATTGCCAGCGACGAGGCCACGATCAGGTTCCCTCCGATCCCCTCTTTCTTCGCCCTGCTGTTGTAGAGCCAGGAGAGGAACGCGTAGAAAAGCGCGATCACCACTGCCAGGGGATTGAGCGAAAGGACGGAGCAGGCGACCCCGGCCAGGAGGGCAACCACGGAGATCCTGGAGGCGCCTGCTGCAGAGATCCTCCCGCTCGGGAGAGGCCTCTCTGGTCTGTTCACCTTGTCGACTTCGATGTCGTACACATCGTTGACCGCCATCGAGTAGGCGCAGATGAAGAACCCCGTCAGGAAACCCAGGGCCAGCTCAATGGCCGAAACCGACGCCGGTTTCGATACGAAGGCCCCAACTATGACCGCGAACCCGATCATGGCGCAGTTCACGGGCCTGATTAGGTCGAGGCCGGCTCTGACGTCCATATCCTGTTAGAACCTTGCCTTGCTGACCTTGTAGTAGATGACTTCGCCCCTTCGCTCCAAGACCGCGATTATGGCCTCCTTCCCCATCTTCGCCATCTCCCTCACCGACTGCTGGAGGTCGGCCATCCTTTTCTCGATCCCCTCGTCCAGGGCAAAGACCACGTACTTCGCCGCCTTCTTCGGGTAGTCCCCTCTCTCGTAGACCCTCAGGTCTGTACCGAACCCGAACCCTTCCCTGACCACGTAGCCCCTCCCTCTGAGATCCCTGTAGATCAGGAACTTGGTCCACGAATCCTCTGCTCTTGTCTGCGCCATCTCAGCCAGGGTCTCGAACTTGACCGGCTTCCCCTTCTCGTCACGCAGCTCAAGCTTCTTCGCATAGAGCAGATACAGCGCCTCGTAATCCCTCAGGATCAGCTTCTTCGCCTCCTTGCTACCGTACCCTGAACTCTCCATCTCTTCCATCCTGTCACTGTCTGCAACCACCACCCTCTCACCGGTAAGGACTGCCTGTATCGGAGTGCTCTCCTCTACGGGGGTCGACTCGCTCATGAACTGTCGTTTCAAGTCGCTACCTCGACTCTATTTGAAGGTGAGGTCGCTGTCTTCTTGCAGAAACGATTTAGAGCCCCATCTTCTTCACGGGTCCCAACCATGGAGAGTTTCTTCACACTTCGTACCGTGAGTTGGAAGCAGGGGAGGGTCGAGATGATAGACCAGACCGCCCTTCCCGGCCGTCTCGCCTACGTCACCTACTCGCGCCCCGAAGAGGTGGCCAACGCGATCCGGTCGATGGTGGTGCGAGGTGCCCCCGCCATAGGAGTCGCCGCGGCGATGGGGGTCGCCCTAGCCGTGGTCCATTCAAAAGCGAGAACCATGCCTGAACTATCGAAGGAGGTGGAGGCGAAAGCGGCCATCCTCAGGGGGACACGCCCAACTGCCGTCAACCTGTTCTGGGGGATTGACAGGGTGCTCTCCACTGTGCGGGGCGCTTCCACGGTCAGGGAAGCCAAGGAGAAGGTGTCGGCCCAGGTCAAGCTGATGGAGGACGAGGACGTGGAAGTGAACAGGAGGCTCGGGAGGCTGGGTGCAGACCTGCTCGACGACGGTGACACCGTTCTTACTCAATGCAACGCGGGAGCTCTCGCCACCGTTGGCTACGGAACCGCTCTGGGAGTCGTCAGGGCTGCGGTTGAGCAGGGGAAGTTCCTGAAGGTCCTTGTCCCCGAGACCCGACCCGCCCTGCAGGGTGCACGCCTGACAGCCTTCGAGCTGGTTACCGACAACATCGAGTGCACTTTGATTGCAGACACGGCTGTGGGATACATGATGAGCTCGGGGAGGGTCGACAAGGTCGTGGTTGGTGCGGACAGGATTACCCGGGACGGGTACGTCTTCAACAAGATTGGGACATACCAGGAGGCAGTCCTGGCGGACAGGCACGGCGTCCCCTTTTACCCAGCGGCCCCCAGCTCCACGTTTGACCTCTCCAGGAACCATGAGGAAGTCACCATCGAGGAACGTGGGTTCGACGAGGTGGTCAAGATCCGCGGGAGGCGCATCGCCCCGAAAGGGGTCCCCGTGGCCAACCCGGCCTTCGACATGACCCCTCCAGACCTGGTCACCGCCATAATCTCCGACAGAGGTATCATCAGGCCTCCCCTGGCGGAATCGATTCAACGGGTCATCAGTTAATTAGCTAGCCCCGGTGCGCCATCAACGGGCCCGTAGCCTAGCACGGATTAAGGCGTCAGCCTTCGGAGCTGAAGCGGTTCGCCTCAGAGACCATGGGTTCGAATCCCACCGGGCCCGCCAGCAAATACCCCAATTCGCACTCTGTTCATCAAAAGAAGTTCAATACTGGTCTTTCTAACCCGTCCTCGACTCGGGTTCAAATCCCGGCGACCGCACATTAAGCTCACTCTACCCCCCGCTTCGTGACTTCGTTCTCCCGTCTATCATACTGGACGAAGTAGCCCGACCTCCCCATAACCGGCCTCAGGAGCGTAAGGCTTGCCTCCAGCTTACGAAAAGGGTCTTTGCCGAGACGGTGGTGAACTCGGTCGTTGGACATCAGAGCCAGATGAAAGCCTCGCCAAAGGGCTAAATAACTGGGTTCGACCACAACAGACGGGTATGATGATGTACCATGGGTAAGAAGAAAATTGCTAGACAGCTGGCAGCTCTGAGGCAGGAGGTTGAGGCCTTGAAGAAAGAGATGGCTACCTTGCGGGCGGACCAAAAAGCCAAGCTCAAGGATGAAATAAGGGCAGGCAGGACAACGTTACGGCGGGCCAATCACAGGTTCAAACGAAACGAAAAGAAGGCCGAAGGCAAGGCAAAGGCCCTAGGGGAGAAAGCTGCGAAAGCGAAGGGAGAGGCAAAGGTGGCCGTCGAGGCGCGAATCGCGAAAATCCGAAAAGGATTGAAAGAATCCAAAACGACAACCACCACAACTACAACTACACCGCAGGTAAGCTGAACCCGGCAATCGAAGCCCTGTTAATCTCCAACCGCGTCATGCCTTTGGGTCATGTTTTCAACAATGTGTCAAAGACGGGTCCCACCGGGCCCGCTAGCATACTTAGCGAATCGAGTCTTTCAAGGGGCTGAGTCAGCAGTCCGGGTGAACTCGATGCAGGCCCAGAAATCCCCCTTGAACCCGTCCTCCTCCTCTGGAACGCGGTGAAGAGCAAGGTGATGCGTCCGAATACCAAAGAAAGAACAGGATTCTTTCTGGAGTTCGCGGATCGCGATGAATCGAAGACTTGACCGGCTCGTTGGAGCCGTCCCGAACGAATTCTGAAAACGGATTCCGAAAGTCCGCAAGGCTTTCTTGATACAAAGTCTTTTAAGATTGAACGCCCAAGGAAATCCAGTCGCTGATTGAGAATTGAGCCTTGGAAGGCATATTCCCGGCATCAATCTTTTACTAGCTTTTTCTCTAGTTGTTCTGATGGTCCTGTCTTGGTTGCCGGCTAGCGCCTCGATTCTCGGAACAAACCCGATAGCCTTTGCCGCAAGTTCCAGCCAAGTTCACGGAACAGTCGTTGACGCCGGTTCTGGAGGGAATGACCCCGTTACCGTAACCAATCTGGCGTTCCAAATACAAGGATACAACATGACGAACGAGGTAAGTTATGGCGGGGTAAATTACAACGTGACAAACTACACTTATTCCGAGTGGACCGCCTTCCTCCATTCGTTAAACTATCCAAATTACAACGATTATCTATACACTGGTCCTCCCGAGAATTTCCAAGTGCGTGTGTACAACAACCTTCAAAGCGGGGAGGGACTCCTTGTTGAGATCTATGGATACGTAAACACGACATCCGCACAAGGTGAGTACAACAAGCAATATGGCACCTATACCATCAATGTTAACCAAGGCGGTGTTGGTGTGCCGAAAACGGCCTGCTGCAAAGAGGGGCTGATCTTCCAGAGGTGGAGTGGTCCACAGGGTTTACTCCGGCGGGCCCAATTCATGGTCTTCATCGTCGTTCCGACTGCCAACCCTTCAAACGACACGCTGGCCCAATCAACGCTGACGGAGTTCACACAGAAATACACCAACAGCCTATTCACCACTATTCCGGAAGGAACTCAACCCCCGCCACCTCCGACTGTGAACTTCACAGGCACGGTCGTCTGGGGAGTAAAGCCCGGAGACAGACTCTCTTGGCTGGTCAATAGCACGGCGATTTCAGGAACAGTGGGCGAAGGAGGTGGCGTGACAAAGAACACGTACAACATAACAATGGAAATAGTCCAGATAGGAGCCGATAACCTCTCTATTCTCATAAAATCGCCGATAACGAATGCCGGCGGATCTTATTGGTCAAGCAACTTTCCAGACTTCGAATACGCGCCGGAGGCCTGGCATCCGCCCAAGGGACAAGTAGGTTGCGGGTATTACGAGTGCGGTCTAGTTACTGGTACAGAATACGCGGGCAGCGACTACTTTCTCAATCTCACCTTGCCAACGTCCAATTACTTCTGGGAAAACGCGACCAGCACAATCGGCGGCAACGGCTCGCCTTTCCCGCTCATCTTCCCTATTTATCGCAGCGGAAACCTGCAGAACGTCATTAGTTCAGAAATTTCGGAATTGCAATTCTCGGAAGCCGCCGGATACATCACGGGAAGCTACGCGACACCAGCGACCCCCGGCTCTTCCCCAGCCGTGTCCCAAGACGAGCAGATTACCGTGCACGAGGGCTCGGGAATAGTGACCAGTGGGAGCTTCTACTACCAAAACCGCGACCTCCATGAAACACGGTCGACCTCCATCAGTTTGGTGAGCACTAGTTTCAATCTAAGCAGCAGGTTACCCGTCACGATAACGTCCAGCTCATCATCTTCTGTAGCATCCACAACGTCTTCATCATCCGTGGTAACGTCAGTGACAACAACGACACAACCTCAGCCAATACCGGTACCAACGGACGCTTATCTTGTAGCTGCAGCCCTAGTGGGCTTGTTGGTTGCGTTGGGCGCAGGGTATACGATTTCGCGAAGTCGGAGGCGGCACAAACAAGACAACTCAGCGAGTCCGCCACAAGCAGCTGCAGGCGGCGGACAGTAGACAGCCCGTAAGGAACTGAACTGGCTGTGAATTTGCTCCTCTAGGGAGGAGGGGCGGCAGATGGCTTCGGGCGACGACGAATTACCATGTAGTATACCGCAGCGCCGATGATGACAACGACAACGGCCGCCGCCGTCCCGAGGTAAATCCACGGAAGACCAGGGGGGCTTGGGTTTGAGATGACAGAGACGGTATTGTCTTCTTGATTGGTCACGAAGACCTCTCCTTTGGACGAGTCGTATGCGACGAAGTAGGGACGGGTTCCCACGCTCACAGTCGCGACCACCTTGTTGGTTGTGTCAGAGACGACGGAGACACTGCTGCCTTCATAGTTGGCAACGAAGACCTCTCCATTGGAGGAGTCGTAGGCGACGCCGTTGGGATTCGCCCCCACGCTCACATTG
Source organism: Nitrososphaerales archaeon (assembly GCA_035314885.1). Classification (GTDB taxonomy): domain Archaea; phylum Thermoproteota; class Nitrososphaeria; order Nitrososphaerales; family Gagatemarchaeaceae; genus UBA183. The sequence goes on from DATFYS010000003.1 coordinate 7,597, forward strand.
GCGACCGCCTTGTTGGTGGCGTCAGAAATGACAGAGGTAGTGTTGTCCAAAGGATTGGTCACGAAGACTTCACCCTTGGAGGGGTCGTAGGCGACGTCGCGGGGATACGCTCCCACGCCCACCGTTGCAACGACGGTGTCGGATGCGTCGGAGATGACGGAGACGTTGTTGTTGCCATGATTGGTCACGAATACCTCACCCTTGGTGGAGTCGTAGGCGACGCCCCAAGGTTCAAGTCCCACTTTCACTGTCGCTACCACTTTGTAGTTGGCGTCGGAGATGACCGAGACGGTATCGTTGCCCTTGGGATAGGGACCTGAATTCGCCACAAAGACCTCTCCTTTGGAAGAGTCGTAGGCGACGCCGGCCGGATACGATCCCACACCAACCGTGGCAACGACGCTGTTGTTGGCGTCGGAGATCACGGAGACGGCCTTGCTGAGGTAATCGGCCACGAAGACTTCTGCCTTGGAGGGGTCGTAGGCGAGGAATATGGGCCCGCGCTGCACGCTCACATTGGCAACCACCTCGTTGCTCGTGTCGGAGATTACCGAGACGGAGTTGCTGCCTTGATTGGCAACGAAGACCTCTCCCTTGGAGGGGTCGTAGGCGACGCCCGCGGGAGAAGCCCCAACGCCCATGGTCAGGACTACTGTCTGGGCGCGCGCTGAGGGCGCAAGGGGTACCGATACGAGAAAAAGACTTGCGAGCAGGAGGAGCGGAGTAATCGCCGCCCGGAGGGAGTGATCCCTGGGCATGCCTGCATTGGGGAAGACCAGTTTACTTAACCGTATGCTGCCACTCATGCCGCATTCAGAATCCACTTTCAGAACCTGTTTGGTGGCGGACCCCACCCGGCCCGCCACCCTCTCATCGGTCAGGCAGGGGCGCCAGGAGGTTGAAGCGTGTCCTTGGCGGCCTGGATCTTCGAGATGTAGTAGAAAATGTAAACTCCGGCGATAAGCACCGCGGCTGCCGTCTTGCTGGCGAAGACCACGTTGATCGGGTGCTTTAGATCGGGGAAAGGGTTCGCTATGATGTCCGGGTTGAGGTGGCCGAGGACGGCCTGGGCTGCAAGCTCCCCGCTCCAGAAGATCAGATTGTACGCCAGCTCGAAGAAGGCGATCGAAGCCGCGAAGAATGCCAAGAACTTGAACACTCTCAGGGCCCCGAACGATACTCGCCCTGCCTTCCCCCTGATCAGCTCAAGCTCGGCATACATGAAAGCCAACGATGCTGCGTAGAGTATTGTGATCGGCTTGGCGTAGACCGGAGAGATAGAAGGGGGTGGAAACTCCAGGTCAACAAGGTTCGAACCGATCACACCAATCCCCTGAGTCAGCAAAGAATAGACAGCGTAGCCAAGCACAACTACGATCATGGCGAACGAAGCGTAGGCTACGATGCGGAAGAAGGTCCTCGCCTTTCCGGTCGGCGGCCGCGATTCCCACAACTGCGAGTCTGGCATTTTTGCCGAACACGTCTAATAAACAATTCAACCGTTTTTGCCGAGCTGGGGCGGCCCAACCTAATCCGTATGGCGCCAAATGTAATAATACCACTGCAAAAAGAAGCTTCCAGCCAATGGCCGACATCGAGAAGATGTTCAATCCGAGGGCAGTCGCGCTGATAGGGGCCACCGACAAGGAAGGCACGGTAGGGGAGGCCACAATGAAGAACCTCCTCGTCGGCAAGGGGAAGCACACGGTCTACCCTGTGAACCCCAGTCACGAGACTGTCATGGGACTGAAGTGCTATCCGAACATCGCGGCCGTCCCCGAGCATGTCGACCTGGCCGTCGTCGCCACCCCTGCCAAGACTGTCCCTGCGGTCGTCGAAGAGTGCGGGAAAGCTGGAGTTGAGGGCATTGTGGTCCTATCAGCTGGCTTCCGAGAAGTCGGGGCCGAAGGGGTGAAGCTCGAGGAGCAGATCAACGCCTTGAGAGCGAAGTATGGTTTCAGGCTCCTGGGTCCGAACTGCGTCGGTTTCACCCGTCCTGGGGTCCACCTCAATGCTACCTTTCTCAGAGACAACCCGGAACCCGGATCGATAGCATTCATCTCGCAAAGCGGAGCCCTGGGTTCCGCCATCCTCGACTGGGCGGTACCCTCCCACGTCGGGTTCAGCCTCTTCGCCTCCCTCGGTTCGATGCTCGACGTCGACTTCGGCGACCTGATAGACTTCCTCGGGAGCGACCCTGCGACCAGAAGCATAATCCTCTACGTAGAAGGCATCGGCCACGCCAAGAAGTTCATGAGCGCGGCCAGAGGGTTCGCCCGGACCAAGCCGATCATCGTCCTGAAGGCCGGCAAGTACACAACCGGAGCGAAGGCGGTCCAGTCGCACACGGGCGCCCTGGCCGGAGACTTCGAGGTGTACGATGCAGCATTCAAGCGGGTAGGTGTCGTGCGGGTGGACGAGATCGGGGACCTTTTCAACTGCGCCAGCGTCCTCGACTCGAAGCGCCTCCCCTCGGGTCCCCGACTAGCCATAATCACCAACGCAGGTGGCCCGGCAGTGGTCGCAGCAGATGCCGTGACTGACCGCGGTGGGGAGCTTGCAAAGCTCTCGGAACAGTCCATGCGCACACTAAACGAGCATCTCCCACCCTATTGGAGCCGTGGGAACCCCGTGGACGTCCTTGGAGACGCCGACGTTCAGAGGTACCAGATGGCCATAGAAACCTGCATGGCTG
>DATFYS010000004.1:0-8139 GCA_035314885.1 Nitrososphaerales archaeon
AGAGGTGCGGGGTGCAAAGTGAGCGAGGTACGTTCTACATCAGATGACGCCCTGTCTCCTGGATCGTCCATCCTTGTCAGCACCGTAGGCGGGGGCGAGTTCCTCGGAAGCGACTCACTCGGGAAGAAGGGGACCCCCGCAGAGGAGGTTGGCAGGACCGCCGCCGAGTCCCTCGTCGGAGCGGTCAGCTCTGGAGCTACCCTTGACAGCAACCTGGCAGACATGGTCCTCCCCCTGCTTTCTTTGGGAGAAGCCCCATCCAGGGCCAGGGTCCCGAAGGTTACCCCCCACCTGGAGACGAGTCTCGCCATCGCGAAGCAGTTCACTTCCTGCACCTACCGGCAGACGAGGACGGAGCCAGGTTGGATGATAGAAGTCACCCCAGCCAACTCCCACTGACCTTCCGCGAACATAACGTCTAAAAGGACGAATCTTTTCGGTCGCCTCGAATCCCGATGTCCTACGAAGCGTATCTCCCGGGTGCCACCGCGGTGGGCATTACATACAAGGACGGTGTTGTCCTGGGTGCAGAGAGGAGGATCACCCTCGGCAGCTTCGTGAGGAGCAAGTCGGGTAGGAAGGTCTTCAGGGTGACTGACACCGTTGGAGCCGTCTGCGCAGGAATGGTTGCTGACATGCAGAACCTTGTCAAGGAGGTATCTGTGTACTCGAAGCTGAAGGAGCTTGACTCCAGGGTCCCAATGAAGCCGAACTCAGTCGCCAAGCTGATGTCGACCCTTATGTTCCAGAACAGATATGCGCCTCTGCTGACTCAGGTCATCATCGGAGGAGTCGGGGTCAAACCCGTGGTCTACGTCCTCGACCCGTTGGGAAGTGTGATCTCAGATCAGTATGCTACCGTGGGAACCGGTGAGGAGACTGCCATCGGGGTAGTCGAAGCTGGATACAGCCCCACCATGAACCAGAAGGACGCCCGCGACCTCCTCGTCGCTTCGATAAAGGCGGCCATAGCCAGGGACGCAATGAGCGGCAACGGCATAGACATCCTGACAGTCGACAAGACAGGAATCAAGGAAGAAGGGATCAATCTCTAGGGGACCAGGGCATTGTGGACTTACAAGGGGATTGAGGTCCACTGGCTCGGGCACGATTCGTTCGTCCTGAAAGGAACCAAGACTGTGATTCTGGACCCTTTCAAGGCCAAAGGGGGGTACAGGGCCGACCTGCTCCTGATTACCCACGAACACTTCGACCATCTTAGCGAAGACGACATCAAGAGGTTCACCAATCCCAATACTACCATAGTCGCCGCGAGGATCTGCGAGGAACCGCTTCGTGCATTCCCAAATCCGAAGACCTTCGTCACCCCTGGATCCAAGATCGACGTCAAGGGGGTCGGAATCGAGGCGATTCCCGCCTACAACCTGAACAAATTCAGAGAGCCAGGCAAGGTCTTCCATCCAAAGGCTGACGGTAGGGTGGGGTACATTGTGACCATGGACGGGGTGAGGTTCTACCAGGCGGGGGACAGTGATGCAACACCCGAAATGAAGTCGGTGGATGTCGACGTCGCCTTCCTACCAGTGTCAGGGACCTACGTGATGACCGCCGAGGAGGCGGCCGAAGTGGCCAAGTCAATGAAAGCGAAGGTCATCGTCCCGATGCATTGGGGATCGATCGTAGGCAGCAAAGCGGACGCCGAGAGGTTCAAGAAGCTGGTCGGGTCCTCGCGGACCGTCGAAATCCTCGAGCAGGAGTAGGGTCTACTCGGGGACGCTGTCGCTCTTCAGCTTCCCGTTTTCCAGCCTCACGAACAGGAATCTGTTGTCGGCGAAGACCAGAGTGATTTCGTTCTCCCTTTCCTCAACGGTCAGCAGAGCCTTCCCAACTATGCCGTCGAACTTCGCCATATGAAGGCAAGGCTCAGGGCTATCGTATTTCTGTTTTGCCGAACCGGCCACGACGCGTAGGCAGGTCTCCTCCTTATATCGGATACCAAAAGCCCGAATGCATCCGATGGCCTCGACTGGCATTACTGACCTCGACAAGTTGCTGCTGGGGGAAGGGTACCCCGACCGCTCCGCCATATTGGTGACAGGAGCCCCCGGCATCGGCAAGGAAGCCCTCTGCTACTGGTTCACCCGTTCGGGCCTGCTTCAGGGCGACTTTTGCCTCTACGTCACAAGGCTGGCCACCCGCGAGGTCCTGAAGGATGCGCGTGCCTTCGGCCTGGACTTCGAAAGCCGCGTCCCTCTTTGGATTGCCCGTGAAGGCGGGGAGATCCCTTACGACTATTCAGATCTGGCAAAGCTCTCTTTCAGCATCAAGGAGGTCCTTCGAAAGAACAGCGGGAGAAGAATGAGGGTGGTTACGGATGTCTTTTCCCCACTGCTTCTAATGAACCCTCCCGAGAACATCTTCAGGTTTCTTTCTCAACTGACGGCGGACATCAAGCAGTACGACGCGGTTCTCCTGGCGACCCTGGAGGACGGGATGCACACCACTCAGGTGATCACGGCCATGCAAGCTCTCTTTGACGGTGTCCTGGAGCTTCGGGTGTACGAAGAGGGACTGAGCTACGTGCCCATACTCAAGGTCAGGAAGATGATGGGGGTCCCGCCCCTCCCCGGATACTTCAGCTTCTCTTTCACGAAGACAGGAATGGAGCTAGGAGCCTATGCTAAGCACACTTGATTATCTGAACTTGGTCGTCGCCGTGGCAGTAGTGGCGACCTACGTGTACGTCGCCTACGCGGCTTTTGGTATCAGGCGGACCCTGGCAGGCGGGGTCTACCGGAGGCAGGCGTTGGGGGTCTGCCTCATCGCCCTGACCTTCGCCGCAGACTACCTGTCAAACTTCCTTCCCTACAGCGGGATCCTTGGCTTCCTTAGTACCGCCGCGTTCTACGCAATGGCCCTGGTTCTGCTTTACTGGGTCGATTCGTCGATACTTGCGTCACGTCGAACGGATCCGCTCTTCAGGGATACATTACGGTGGAACCGGATCAGACCTGCGGTCTGGGTGTGCGAAATCTCCAGCATTATTGTTCCATTTGCCCTCTTCATCTATTACTCCTTCGTGAGTGTCGCAACCATCCCAGACTTTGTGAACAACCTCCTGAACTACATCTTTGCGGTCCCGATTTACATCGCCGCGCTTGCTGGTGTGCTTGTGATGCCAATGGCCGCGCGAAGGTCTAGGGACTCTACCCTGAGGAAGCACCTCGAGTGGTTCTTCGTCTTCATTGCCACCCAGCTGGTTCTGCAGGGCGGGGTGGATCAGATCTTCTTCTCAGGCTCGGTCAGCGCCTATAACCTGGTCGACGGCATCGCGCTGATTGTCGGGCTATACCCCCTCTATCGCAGTGCGAAGGGCCTCGTGCCGCTTTACAAGTTCGACGTCGAGAAGGCAGCGGAGATGGGGGAAGTAGCCGAAACGGCACAGGGCATACCATCTCTTTCTTACCGATGGAAACAACGTACGAAGTAAAGGGCGGGCCACGCCAATGCCGACTCTCGAGTCCAACGGCATCTTCCTCTATTATGAATCGAGGGGGGAGGGATTCCCGCTCGTACTCATAGCGGGGCTATCCGTCGACATCTCAGAGCTCGAGGGCACGATATCTGAGTTGGCCAAACATCGCAGGGTCATCAGCTTCGACAATCGCGGTGCAGGGCGCAGCGACAAGCCAGACATTCCATACACCATCGAGATGATGGCCGATGACACCTACGGCCTCATCAGGGGTCTTGGGTTGGGAAAGGCAGACGTCCTTGGGATTTCCCTCGGAGGCCGGATTGCCATTGCCCTCACCCTGAAGCATCCCGAGGTGGTCAGGATGCTAATCCTCGCTTCAACCGGTCCCAGGGTCCCTCAAACCCGAACGCGGAAGTTGGTGTTCGCGATGATGGAACTCCCCCGTCGTCTTGGAGCAGCCCAGGGAAAGTATCCCCAGCCGGCATATGCATACAGGCGGCAACTCGAGGCCTCACGGGACTTCGATGCGACACCGAGGCTAGGGGAGATCCGAGTTTCTACTCTGGTACTCCACGGGAAGAGTGACAGGTTCGCTCCCTACGCACTTGCCCGCAAGATGAGCGTCATGATTCCTGAGGCCACCCTCACCACCTTCGACGGGGGTCACCTCTTCGTATTCTGGAAGCAGGCGGAGTTTCTGAAGGCGGTGGAGTCCTTCCTGGGCTCAGCCTAGGAAAGTATTCCGCCACTTGGTCAACAGTGGGAGAAGTCAGTCGACTCAGCTTCGTCGCGAGTTCATCATCTGCCCGGGAGCTTACTCCGGGCTATGACTGGGACGGCGTTCACCTCATCGTCAACGAGTTACCCCAATCATGCCGTTATAGGTCTTCATCCAGACCTCCCATTGGGTCCAGATTCTTTACTTCGAGACTAGAAGGAATACTTCATACTGTGAGGTCTGGGCGACATACTGGAATTCAATCCCCGCAGTAGGGTTGGCGTGCTGAGCAAGCAGCACAGTGTAGTCTGAGCTTCCGACATTATTCAACAAAGTTTCGTTCTTCCCGTCAGGGAAGCTCATCTGAAGCTCGATCCACCCAGCAGAAGGAATGCCCTGGATCCTTGTAAGTGTCAACTGGTCGCCGCACCACGGAGTTATGCCTGGACAAAGAGTAGTGAAATTGACCCCTTCAAACCTGACTGAATTGTTGACAAAGAAGATGTAACCTTCGGCGGGTACGCTTATGTCATCCGTCACGTTCGCGACATAGTACCCGGTTGTGTCCACTGCGGTCCTTGTGACAAAAACACTACTGGTGACAATGACGCTCGTGGTGAGGGTACTGGAGAACGTCGTGACAAGGACACTCGTGACTGTAGTAGAGAGCGTCCTTGGGACCTGCGTGGTACCGGTGCCTATGAGGAACCCGACCGCAGCGCCTGCCACCAACATGATTGCCGCGATTGCCGCGGCCTTTGCTAGCCTCATGTTCCCATGGAAAATGGGCACCATGGGGTTAATACAGATTGAGCGTCTGGGAACTTAGCCTATATCTGTGGTTTCCAGTCCCCGAACGCTGTGGGCTTCCTCGACGGGATTCGAATCATCGACGCGACCCGCCTTCTCCCCGGGGGGTTCTGCACCATGCTGCTGTCCGACATGGGGGGCGAAGTCATCAAGGTCGAGGAGCCTGGGCTCGGGGACTACATGCGAGCGACTCCACCCCTTCGCAATGGCAGGAGTCCTGTACACGCGTCCGTCAACAGGAACAAGCTCAGCATCGGGCTCAACCTGAAGTCTCCCGCAGGCAAGGAAGTCCTGCGCAAGCTCCTGAATGACGCAGACGTCTTCGTCGAGGGTTTCCGTCCGGGGGCGATGAATCGGCTCGGCTTCTCATTCGATCAGGTTCGGAAAATCAACCGCAGAATCGTCTACTGCTCCATATCCGCCTACGGGGAAAGGAGCTCGCACAGTTCCATGCCGGGCCACGACATCAACTTCCAATCTATGGCGGGGACCCTGGGCTATTCCCCCGGACCGGAAGTCCCGTTGCTGCAGCTCGGGGACATGTCGTCTGCGATGTACGCTGCGCTCGGGATACTAGGGGCCCTTGTCCGAAGCAAAGGTGCAGTCTACATCGATGTCCCCATCGTGTCGTCGCTCCTGTCCTGGATGGTGATCCCGGCCTCGGCCTACCTCGCTACCGGTCTCCCCCCGAAGGAAGGCCACAGCCTCGTCTTCGGATCGACTCCATACTACAACCTGTACAAGACGTCGGACGGCAAGTTCATGGCAGTGGCCGCCATCGAAGAGGACTTCTGGAGGAACCTTGTGACCATTCTGGGGGTTCCCGGGTTGGAGCACAAGAGGTTCGGGTCTCAGAACGAAAGGCGCGAGGTCACCGCTTCCCTCAAACGCGTCTTCGCGACTAAGACGAGGGACGAATGGTCGAAGCTCCTGATGTACGCAGACACCTGCACAACACCCGTCCTGACGGTTGAAGAGGCTCTTACCAGCGACTGGGCCAGAAGCCTCTCGGTCCTGGTCGATCTCAAGGGCGAAGAGGTATTGAACGACCCGCTGAGGACAAGGCCGCCGATGCGCAGGGGGTCTTTCACAACGGCCCCCGGACTGGGCGAAGACACCCAGACCATAATGAGATCTCTCGGCTATTCGAAGAAGGAGGTCACTGACCTTAGGGCAGAGGGGGTCATCGAATGAGCCAGCCTAGGCGCGCTGCATCAGGATAGCGAACCCCTGCCCTCCCCCGACGCAGAGTGTGGCCATCCCGTATTCCTTTCCCGTCTCGTGCAATTGCCTCGCCAGCGTACCCACAAGCCTGGCCCCGGATGCCCCCAGTGGGTGGCCTATGGCTATGGCACCCCCGTGCACGTTCACCCTCGTCGGGTCGAGCCCAAGCTCCCGGATGGCGTACAGCACCACCACCGCGAAGGCCTCGTTTACCTCCCAGAAGTCCACCTGGTCCGCCTTCATCCCCGCCTTTGCGAGCGCCTTCTGCGATGCCGGGACTGGGCCTTTCCCCATCAAGCTCGGGTCGACACCTGCCCACCCCATGGAAACAATCTTCGCGAGGGGCTTCACCCCGTGCGCATCGAGCTTCTCCTTCGACGCGAGGACCACCATCGACGCCCCCGCGTTTAGGGGAGACGAATTTCCTGCCGTTATGAGCCCACCTGGCTTGAACGACGGCTGGAGCTTCGCCAGCTGTTCAATGGTCGTGTCTCTCCTGATGCTCTGGTCGATGTCGATCACCTTCTCCTCCCCCCCGACCTCCACCTTCATCTCCAGGAGCTCCTCCCTGAACCACCCTTGGTCCAGTGCCCTTGACGCTTTCATGTGGGAATCCAGGGAGAACTGATCCATCGCTTCCCTGCTGAACTGCTCCTCCGTCGCAAGCTTTTCTGCCGTGAGGCCCATCGAATAACCGACATTCATCCCGTACCTGAGGTACTCTGGTCTGGTCAGGAGCCTCGTGTTCGGGGCCAGCCCGGGGTTGTTGGACATCGGGACGTGGGTCAGATGTTCCATCCCCCCTGCTAGGACCACGGCTGAGTTCCCGGTCATGATCTCCATTGCTCCTTCTGCCGCTGCGTTCATCGAAGAGGCGCAGGCGCGGTCCATGGCCATCGCAGGGACAGTGACCGGCAGCCCTGCCAGCAGGACTGGGTGCCTCCCTCCATACAGCCAATTCTCCCCGGTCTGGAAGGCGCACCCTGTTATCACGTCCCCGACCTCTTCCGGGTTGAACGTCGTTCTCTCGAGGAGCTTTCTGATGAGTAAGCTGAGAGCCTGGTCCATCCGGATGGAGTTGTACACGTCTCTCTCAGGCTGAGTGGGCCTGGACCTTGAGAAGGGAACCCTCTGGTAGGCGGCGACATAAGCATCCTTCAATTCAACCATGCAGTATCACTTGCCCTTGAACTCGGGCTTCCTCTTCCCCAAGAACGCCGAGAGCCCCTCCTTGAGGTCCTCTGTCCCGAACAGGACTCCCGCCGCCATGGCTTCCATTTCGAGGCCGACATCTGCAGGAACCTCTCCTCCCTTGTTGAGAAGTTTCTTTGCGAGCATCACAGCAACTGGGGCCTGTGTCGCCGCGAGTTCCGTCGCGTACTTCACCGCCTGCTCATCAGGGTCCCCCGCCGGGAGAATCTGGTTCACGAGGCCGATTTCGTAGGCCCGTCTTCCCTTCACGCTCTCGCTTGTAAGTATCAGCGAAGAAGCGCGCGACAGTCCCACCAGCCTCGGGAGTCTCTGGCTCCCGGACCAGGCAGGTACAAGGCCCCGAGTCAGCTCGGGGAACCTTATCTCGACATCTTCGGTGGCAACCCTCAGGTCGCAGGACAGAGCCAGCTCAAGGCCTCCACCCAACGCATATCCCTTGAGGACGGCTATGGTGAGTTTCGGGACCTCGGTCAGCCTCTTCATCAGCCTCTCCCCCTTCCTGGCGAACTCCATCATGGACACAGCGTTGGGGACGTACTGGGTTAGCTCAAAACCAGCTGAGAAGACCGGTCCTTCCCCTGTCACGACGACGACCCTGATATCCGAATCGTCCCACAGTTCGGTGATGACGGTGTCCAGCCCATCGAGCACTTCCCCGTTTAGCAGGTTGAGCCTCGGTCTGTTGATCACCACCTTCGCGACATGCCCAGGGAGTCGCTCCAGGCGAATGGGCCCT
>DATFYS010000005.1:0-10497 GCA_035314885.1 Nitrososphaerales archaeon
AAGAAGAAGGCGGGAGCGCTAGCCGTTCAGAAGGCAAAGAAGCCCGCGCTAGCCGTTAGAGAGCCTCAGACCAGCTGGATCAATTCAGTTAACTCGATGCTAGACACGTTTCGCCTGATCCCCTGGGACCCCTTCAGAGGGTTCGAGTGGCCTGTCGAGTATGAACTGCCGACGCGAATACCCTACGTTGATGTCATTGATTATGGCACGGACCATATCGTGAAGGCAGAGCTTCCAAGGTTGAAGGAAGCGCTGGCATCGAAGGGGCTGTCCATTAATAGAAATTGAGTAGCGAGGGGAGGACTTTCAGGGGATCGCTCCCCATTTGAACGTACGGCCGGGCTTTGGCCCGATCTCCGCTCTGCGGGTTATGAGCCCGCCGGGATGATCCTTACCCCCACAGGGGGTCTGGCTTCCCCACCTCGCTGAAATGCCCCAATTCACTGGCGTTTAATAGGCTTCTCGGCTTTCTGAGTCTGGTTGGTGGAGGGCAGTCAGCGAAGAATTCTGGTGTGGATAATCTGCCATGAACGGTACCTACTTCGCCAAAGGTCTCGAGAATCTTTGCCCCACGGCATTTCTTGGAAGGATCTCTTAGGTACGGTAGTATGATTCGCAATACTCTGAGCGCTTTTCGATGAGACACCGAGGCATACCATCCGACAAGAACACCGTGGTCTCGCCTGGGGAACGGATTCATGCCCATTAGTCGCGCTGCCTCGTCGATTATTGGTTTTGTCGTGCCATAGATTCTCATACGCGGATACATCGTCCCTCTATCGCTTCGGTACCGAATGTGAATGAATCCTTCACCATCAACAAGTCCAGCCAGCCACCCGATCTCCAATCCAACGCCAGCTTCCAAAGGAAAGGAGTTCGTGATTTTGTATCCGGTCTGGTCTAATAACGGCCCCTTAGCTCAGCCCACGATCTGCATGCACGCCGCCCTGTTGTAGGCGCAGCAGGTGCACTTCGAGCAGCTCTCAAGGTCCTTGTGCCTGCACACCCTGCAGATGCACGATGCCAAGTGAATCGACCCGCCTAGCTTGTTTCTTTAAACTTGGCTAGGACCAGGGCCTCTGGGTCGGTCCCGAGCTCCTCCTGGAGCTTCCTCTTGAGAGCCAGAAGCCTCGCCACGTCATGAGACTTGATCGTGAACCTGTGCACCTCCTCGTCGAAGGGCCTGACATTGTTGGAAGCTACCATCTTGTCTGAGAAGCACACAATCCTCTCTTCGAGGGTCTTGGGGACGTAGTCGAGCTCGGGGAGCCCAAGCTTCTCAGCTTCTTCGGGAACCAACCCCGCGCCCACGTGCTTCCTGACTATCTCGACGACCACCCTGTCTGCGCCTTCCTTCTCGACGATTCCTGAACCTTCGACCCCGTGCCTCACCGTCTGTGTCCTCGACCTCCCGATGTCATGGAGCATCGCCCCCGCAACCACAGCCTTGGTGTCGACTGTAATCCCTCTCCGATTGAACTCGTCCGCCAGTATCTTCGCGACCTTCGTTACGGTCTTGCAGTGCTCGATGATTCTGTCGCTGGACCCGTGCTTCCTGTGAAGTGCTACCGCCTCCTCCTCGGAGGGGATCACTTGGCCAGTTCCTCTTCCAGCTGTCCTATCTTCCAGCGAAGGGCCGACTTGAGCTCGGTGTTGTCGAGCCTGTTGAGGGGCTTCCCGCAGGTCGGGCACTTGAAGAAGTTCTCCATGGCGTCCTCGAAGGTCCTGTTGAGGCAGGTCGGGGTCCCGCAGTGATAGAACTCGTGGGTATCCTCGTAGTCGAGCCTCTGCTTCAGCCGGTTCAGGACCTTCTTCCTCTGGGTCTGGATGAACCCGTCCGTCTGGTCTCTCTGGGCCTTCCACCTGTAGACGAACCACCCCCTCTTGGGGTCCCTCACCCTCACACCTGTGATGAGGCTCCTCCCGAACAGGTCGTAGAGGGCTTTCCTTACTGTCTTGATCTTCAGCCCCGTCGCGGAGGCGATCTCCTCGTCGGTGGCGTTCTCGTTGTTCAGAAGAGCCCTCGCTACCCTCACATAGTCGGGGCCGCCTATCAGGCCGGCAACCTTCACAAACGTGTCTTCATACTCGATTTTCATGTTTGAACAACTCTCTTGCCCCTGGGCGAGGGCAGGATACGGAGTCTACTTTTTTGAAACGCCCTCTTAAGCTCTTCTCCGCTCTGGATCTCATGAAGCGCGACGGCCAAGGCGGCTACCTCGGAATGAGGCTGCGAGGTCACAGCAACGTTGTAGTCTGCTTCCCTGTACATTTCTCCTGGGACCTTCGGACCTCCTACTACTAGGAGGATCCTGTCTAGGCTCCTCAGCTTCTCGGCTACTTCTTGAATCGGGAGGCCATACATCGTCAGGTGCACCACCGTTCTCCCCTCTTTCTTCGAATCTCTTACCACCTTCCTCCAGGGGACTCCCAGAGCGACCCGAAAATCCCCTCCCCAAGTCTTGTTGACTTCGTCTACGGTCTTGATGACGTCGTTTTCGGCATCTTCGAGGAAGATCGACTCCGCCCCCAAGGCCCGCGAGACAAGGCAGAGATGAGTTAGCGTTCGGTCGTCTCTGACGAACCTCTGGCCGATTCTCAGCACAGTAATGTTTTGATGCAGCTGTACCATCGACTCTGGGTCCCGGAGTGCCATTAATTGAACGAATCAGATGTGCGGGGGACTCTACGAAAAGCCCGACGCAATCATCATCACGAGGACGATGAGCAAGAGTGCGGCCGCAATTAGCGATCCCATCCCTGCCCTCTTTGCCCGCTTCATCATTTCTGGCGATGGGGGCTGTCCGCTTTTCAGCGCCTCGCCTGCAAGCTTGACCACTTTCCCCAAAGACGGCAAAACGACAACGAACGCTATGACGGCAGCTACGAGGGCGAGGCCCATCCCGGCGTAGATTTCGTTGGTTTGGTCGGGCCTAAGCTGATCGCTCACGACGTAGAAGAGGAGTATTCCAAAGAGGAGGGTCGAGGCGACGACCGTCTGCATGAACCTGATCACCTTGGGGAGGACCTTGGCGTTGAATTCGAGTGCTGCAGCTGGGGCGAGATTCCTCAGATTGGGCACCAGCACAAACGACAAAAGAATTCCGCCGCCGAGCCACCCCATGGCGGAAAGGACGTGTCCGTAGGCCAGGATGTCGATAAGAATCTGGCTCGCCATCTTGGCGGCGCACGCCTTTTACTCTATTTAAGCGGTGGCTCTGAAGCCGAGGATCTTCATGCCTTCGACATCGCCCCACGATCGCTCTTCCGCCGAGCATCGTCGTCTTTCCATCATGGTCGACTACCTCTTCGGGAAGGGCGTGAGCCGAGTGCTTCCCCGCCAGGGGATCCGTTTCGCCTACTCGCGCCGGTCTGGGAGACTGAGGTTCGTCTACGAATCGGACAGACTCTTCGCGACTGTCAAGCCCTCGGGAGCCATGGCGCTGACCCTCCATGGGGCCAGGCTACTGATGGAGAGCAGGGGGTTCAGGCAAAACTGCGTCCAGGTCGCCGACGAAACGGCTCCCTTCGTAATGGGAGGGAGGTCTGTCTTCTGCAAGTTCGTGAGATGGGCTGGGAGGAACATCCATCCGAAGAGCGAAGTCGTGGTGGTCGATTCCAAGTGGAAGGTCCTGGGCGTGGGGACCGCCGTACTCGCCGGGGAACACATGGCACTCTTTAAGTCGGGGGCCGCCGTGAAGGTCAGAGCAGGTCTGAAACCATGAAGATGGACAACCGTAATGCAAGGCGCATGATGGACAAGCTCGGAATCGACATGAAGGAGCTCGCTGGGGTGGAAGAGGTCATCATCAAGACGACGGACAAGGAGATTCACATCAGGAATGCGTCCGTCTCCGAGGTCAACGCACAGGGGAACAAGGTCTTCCAGGTCGCCGGGGACGTCGAGGAAGTCGAGATTGAGAAGGCGAGCTTCAGCGACGAGGACGTGTTACTTGTGCAGCAGCAGGCGGGAGTCTCCAGGGAACGAGCGATGGCAGCCTTAGAAGAATCTCACGGCGAAGTGGCAAGGGCTATCCTGAAGCTCACCTCGTAGAACGGCCGTGGTCTCTCCGCAACTCATCGGCCTGGGGCTTTTCGTCCTTGGAGCTATCGTATTCTACATCTTCCTCTCGGGGTTGATCTGGGGCTCGGGCTACTATCCTACCCGGAGGAAGCAGCTAGAGGCCGCCGCGTCCCTTCTCGAACTGAAGGAGAGTGACACCATCTACGATCTTGGGTCGGGGTTCGGGAAGGCGATCATCTTCTTCGCGAAACAGTACGGTGCCTCGGCTGTAGGAGTCGAAATTGACCCATTGCGCTGCCGCTTGACTAGATGGAACGCGAGAAGGCATGGTGTCTCTGCCAACGTAAAGGTCCTCCGGGGGAATCTGTTGGACACGGACCTGCGGCAATCCCCCAAAGTCTTCTTCTTCCTCACACCGCTGCTGATGAGGAGGCTTCAGGAGAAGGTGGCCAGGGAGATGCCCGAGGGGGGCCGGGTGGTCTCCGTCGACCACCGTTTTCCCGATTGGAAACCAGTCGAATCCGCCGAGAACGTCTATCTGTACATCGTCCCTCGGAGGACTGAGGGGTCCCAGCAGCAGGAAGCCCCCGAGTTCACCGAAGCACCTCCTAACGTTTAATACGCAAACCGGTGGCAGACGAAAAAAGCGCCCACATGAGTTCCGCCATCGAATCGACCATCAAGGCTCTCGTCGAGTTCGAATCCGAGCTCGACAGCGCGAAGGCCGAGGCTGCGGAGTCCAAGAAGAAGCTCGTCAAGGATGCTTCAGGCTGGGCCATCGCCGCGCAGTCAAAGACGATGGCCGAAGCGCAGCGCATAGCATCGGAGAATGTGGCGATCGCCCGCGAAGAAGCCGAAGCCGAGGCCGAATCCATCAGGAAGAAGGGCCAGGCTTCACTGAAGACGTTCGAAGATTCGATTTCGAAACACAAGTCCAAGGCAGTGGAGCACACAACATCACGGTTGCTTGGAGGATCTCCATGAAGGTGGTAGCCGTCGGAGGCAAGGCCTTCGTGACGGGGTTCGTTCTCTCCGGGGTCAATGGCGAATATGCTTCCACATCCTCGGCGGCCCTCTCGAAGATCGAAGCTCTGACCCGCGACCCGCAGGTGGGGCTGATCATGGTAAGCGACGAGGTTGCACAACCAATTTCCGCCGAATTGACAGCCCTCAGGGCTAAGAAGGCGGTCCCTCTGATCTACGAAGTGCCCGGCCCCGGGAGCAGGAAGGAGAAGGTCGAATACCGGGCCATGCTCCGGGCGATCCTAGGAGTCTGAGAAGAGTGAGCAAAGCGGCTGCCGACACACTGCAGAAGGTTGCGGCCGAGTTCGAGGCCGACGTCCTTTCCGACCTTCAGGCGGGAAAGGAGCAGGCGCTCCAGAACGTCCAGGCGGTGCGCAGAGAGACTGCCCAGGCTGTGGCGAAGACCATCGAGGGAGGGGAAAGGCAGGCCGAATCGGTGAAGCGGCAGATAATCGGGGCGGCCGAACTCGAGGTTCGTAACGCCCAGTTGAGGTCACTAGAAACCACCGTCAACGAGGTCTTCGACTCCGCTGTCAGGAAGGTCTCCTCGCTTTCAGATTCAGCCCTCGAGGGTTCACTGACCTTTCTCATCAAGGAAGGCATGGATGTCATCGGCCCCAGGGCCGTGGTCCACTGCTCTGCGAACCAGAGGAAGGCAGTCTCCGGAGCGGTGAGGAAGCTGAACAAAGGCCCGGTGAAACTCACCGTCGACGAAAAGGGGATTGAAACCATCGGAGGGGTGGTACTCGCGACGTCAAACGGGTCCATGAAGTTCGACAACACCTACGAGGCCCGACTTGAGAGGATGAGGCAGACGCTGAGGAAGGAAGTGGCGGGAATCCTGACCGGCTCCTAGTCTCAGGACCCGAAGTGTCTTCGAAACGTTATAATCCCGACCCTTACGACGTCGCCAAGTTCTCTCTTGCCCGCTAAAGGCAAAATCGAGTGGATTTCAGGCCCTGCGGTGAAAGCCTCGGGGATGTCCTCGGCCAAGATGTACGAGGTCGCCCAGGTGGGCGAAGAGAAGCTGGTCGGCGAAGTCATCAAGCTCACAGGGGACATCGCCTTCGTCCAGGTCTACGAATCGACCAGCGGTCTCAGGCCAGGGGAGCCCGTCCTTGGGACCGGTCAGCCTCTTTCCACCACGCTGGGACCAGGGATGATAGGGACAATCTACGACGGACTCCAGAGGCCCCTCGACGTCATAGCCAAGAAAACCGGAGCGTTCATCACAAGGGGTGTCACCGCAGACTCGATATCGTTTGAAAAGGAGTGGGAGTTCGTCCCTTCGGTCAAGAAGGGAGATCCCGTGGAGGGCGGGAGCATACTCGGCACGGTGCAGGAGACCCCGCTGATTGAGCACAGGATCCTGGTCCCCACTAGCACGCCGAAGTCCACCCTGAAGGACGTGGCGAAGGGAGGGAAGTACAAGGTCACACAGACCATCGCGACCGCCGAAGACAAATCAGGGAAGAAGCAGGAGCTGATGCTGTACCACAAGTGGCCCGTCCGCACCCCCAGGCCCGTCCGCGAAAGGCTCGACCCTGAGATCCCACTGCTGACCGGACAGAGGGTCATCGACTCGTTCTTCCCGATGTCGAAGGGAGGAACAGGGGCAATCCCGGGTGCGTTCGGGACAGGGAAATGCGTCGTACCAGGCACTCCAATCCTTCTCGCTGATGGGCGGCTGGTCCCAATCGAAGAGTTGTATGAGTGGTTCGCTGCGGGGGCAGAACCTCAGTTCGAAGAGTCGTTCCTCCCAGCCGGAGGGGTTTCAGTGCTGGCTTTCGACGGGAAGGGTCTCGTGGAGCAGGAGATCTCCCATGTATACAAGGGAAAGACCGAGAGGCTCCTCAAGATAAGAACAGCCAGCGGAAGAACCGCGACGGTCACGCCGGCGCACAAGCTTGTCCATTTCAGACCAGACGCGCGGTTCGAAGAGCGCGCTGCGGCCGAGCTCAGAGTCGGGGACTACGTAGCGCTCCCACGCAGGATTCGCCTGGGCCTGCCACCACAGGCCATCGACGCCTACTCAATCGAAGGGCGAGTCGTCGAGCCACAAGTAATCAAGGCCGTGAGAGAGCTGATTCGCGCCCTGGCCGAGCAGCACGGCAGCGTAAAGGCGCTGGCTGACAAGCTGGGGGTCTCGGCGGTCATGCTCCGTGGATACCTAAATGGACCGAATCGCCCGTCCACGGGTTTCGTCGTCAAACTCTATTCCAGGGCGGGGCTCGAGAGACCGGAAATCTCAGAACTCAAGGGGGAGCGGGGCGGGAACACAATCAGGGTTCCAAAGCTCTTCGATGCAGACTTCGCCGAGTTCCTTGGCCTGCTTCTCTCCGATGGTATGATAGCTGGGAAGGAGGTTCGCTTCTTCAACAACGACCCAGTCCTCCGCGAGAGGTTCCGCAACCTCGCAGAGACACTCTTCGGAGTCCAAGCGACGAGGAAGTGGTTCCGGTCGGTCGACGGGATGGCCGTTCACAGCACCGTGCTCATTCACCTGTTGCGGAGCCTAGGATACCCCAGAGCGAGGAAGTCTAGGAACGCCATCGTACCGCCCATCATTTTGAAATCCCCCGACGATGTGGTGGGCGCATTCATCCGAGGATATTTCCTAGGAGACGGTTCATTCAGCGAAGGTACACTGGAGATTTCCTCAGAATCGAGAAGTCTCGTCGAAGGAATGGGCTACCTTCTGACCCGGATGGGCATCCTCTACTCGTTGATGGGAGGCCGAAGAGAAGGTCGGAGGGTAATCGTAAGCAGCATCAAGGAGCTCCGAAACTTCCTGGGTGCAACTGAGCTGGAGCAGAGATTCGCGAAGGTCGAGAAGGTCTCCACCCTGATAGGTTTCTCTTCGAAGGACTGGTCCAGTCAGACGAGAGACCTGGTGCCCATCGATGCGAACCTGCTGAGGACCGGCTTCAATCGCAAGGCGGTCGAGAACTACACAAGAGGCGGGGAGCGGCTGGGCATCGAGAAGTTCAGGGAGCTAATCGTAACGCGCTCTTCGGAGGACATGCTGGGGGAGCGTCTGCACAGCCTCGCCGAGGCCCTGGAGTGGGTCTTCGTCGACCCAATAGAGAGCATAGACGCCATTCAGGGAGAGCAAGTCGTCTACGACGTGACAGTACCGGACTACCACAACTTCGTCGGCGGCCACCAGCCCATGATACTGCACAACACCGTGACGCTTCACTCCATCGCGAAGTACGCCGACGCCCGGGTCGTCTTCCACATCGGGTGCGGGGAGCGCGGGAACGAGATGACAGAAGTCCTGGTCGAATTCCCCGAACTGATCGACCCTCAGAGCGGGAGGCCGCTGATGGAGAGGACCATCCTCGTGGCGAACGTGAGCAACATGCCTGTGGCCGCAAGGGAGGCGAGCATCTACACAGGGGTCACGATGGCCGAATACTACAGGGACATGGGCTACGACACTGTGCTCGTGGCAGATTCCACAAGCCGCTGGGCAGAGGCGCTCCGTGAGATCAGCGGCAGGCTGGAGGAGATGCCTGCAGAGGAAGGATATCCGTCATACCTTGCTTCAAGGCTGGCAGAGTTCTACGAACGGGCCGGGCGGGTCGACGTCCTAGGGACCCCCGAAAGGACAGGCTCCATCACCCTGATCGGAGCGGTCTCGCCAGCGGGAGGGGACTTCACCGAGCCCGTCACTTCGCAGACCATCAGATTCGTCCGGAACTTCTGGGCCCTGGACGCAAGGCTCGCCTACTCAAGGCACTATCCCTCCATCAATTGGATGAGCTCCTACTCGGGGTACATCGACTCGGTGAGCAAGTGGTGGCAGGAGAGGGTCGACAAGGAGTGGCCGACGATCCGCGCCGACGCCTATGGAATCCTGCAGCGCGAAGACGCCCTGAAGGAGATCGTCCGACTCCTCGGACCCGAAGCCCTCCCCGATGAGGAGAAGCTGATCCTCGACGTCGCAAGGATGATCCAGATCGGATTCCTGCAGCAGAACGCCTACGACGACATCGACGCCTACTGCAGCCCCCAGAAGCAGTTCATCATGATGAAGATGTACGTCCAGTTCTACAACGAGGCTCTGAAGGCCCTCAGGAACGGGGTCCCCCTCTCCAAGATCAGAGGGATGCAGGTCGTCGCCCCGATGATTAGGGCGAAGTTCGCCATCAAGAGCGAGGAGCTGGACAAGCTCAACGCCCTCGTAAAGCAGATGTTCGGCGAGTTCTCGTCACTGTCCTCGGTTCAGGAGGCAAGAGCCGCATGAGCAGGTCATCTTCGGGGGTAGAATACAGCAAGGTCGCCGAAATCAGAGGTCCGCTCCTCGTGGTGGACGGGGTTGACAGGGCCGCCTACGACGAACTGGTCGAGATCGAGGACGGGACCGGAAAGAAGAGGCTCGCGAGGGTCCTAGAGACTGGGTTCGGGAAGGCGGTCGTTCAGGTCTTCGAGGGTACGTCGGGCCTTTCGGTCAGCGGGACCAGCGCCCGATTCCTGGGACACACCATGCAGATCCCTGTTTCAGACCAGCTCCTCGGCAGGGTCTTCGACGGCCTTGGCAAGCCCCTGGACGGGCTCCCTGAGCCCATGGCCAAGACATTCCTCGACGTGAACGGTGCCCCAATCAACCCCGAAAGAAGAGAGTATCCGACCGACCTGATACAGACCGGGGTCAGCGTCATCGACGGGATGCTAACCCTCGTCAGGGGCCAGAAGCTCCCGATATTCTCGGGGGCGGGGATGCCCCACAACATGCTCGCAGCCCAGATCGCAAGGCAGGCTACCGTGGTCGGGGAGGGCGAGGAGTTCGCAGTGGTCTTCGCGGCCGTGGGTGTTTCCCATGGCGATGCGACCTTCTTCCAGAGGACCCTGGCAGAGTCCGGGGCCATACGGCGCAGCATTCTCTACCTGAACCTGGCAGACGACCCCGCCATCGAGAGGATAATCACCCCCCGTGTCGCGCTTACGGCGGCCGAATACTTGGCGTTCGAGCTCGGGATGCACGTCCTGGTAATCATCACCGACATCACCAACTACGCCGAGGCGCTCCGGGAGATCTCGGCAGCCCGTGAAGAGGTCCCAGGAAGGAAGGGGTTCCCAGGATACCTCTACACCGACCTGGCCACCAACTACGAAAGGGCAGGGAGGATCAAGGGGCGCAAAGGGAGCATCACTCAGATGCCCATCCTTTCGATGCCCTCCGACGACGTCACCCACCCGATCCCTGACCTGACCGGCTACATCACCGAGGGGCAGATCTTCCTCGGGAGGGATCTCTTCAGGAAGGGGATCTACCCCCCGGTCTACGTCCTCTCAAGTCTCAGCAGGCTGATGGGCCCCGCCCTGGGCTACGTCATCAAGCAGGGGAGGGCACGCCCCGACCACCACCAGGTCGGGAACCAGCTCTACAACGCCTACGCGAGGGCCGTCGAGCTGCGCGCCCTGGCGGAGATCGTCGGCAAGTC
>DATFYS010000006.1:0-9943 GCA_035314885.1 Nitrososphaerales archaeon
TCATGGTGCGAGCTTCGAAAACGTGATCTCACCTGTATCACGACCTTACAGGGGGCCGCTGCTGAAAATTACTCCGTGGTTCCAGCTCCCTATGAGGATGACGCCGGAACACAAAGTGTTAGTAGCAAACCGAACGCGACATTCACTCCACACATCGAAGATCAATCGTCATTGGTGGATGTACACCGAGCCAAGATGGATTGAAGCGAAGCATCTGAGAGTTGGCGACTTGGTACTCTTCCCAAGGATAAAGGATCAGAAAATGTCGGAAAAAATTGAGCTGCCTGAGGCTGGGCTGTTGCGAAACCAATCCGGCACCGTAGGAAGGCATTGGACGAGGCTCAAGGCAAGGAGCCTCCTTCTGAACCCTCAAACCCTCGAGGCCCTCGGCATCTATGCAGCTGAGGGCTACAGTGGTAAGCAGGGACAAGTGCACTTCGCCGTGGACACACGCGAAAGGAAGTTGACCTCTGACATCGTAGTGTGGCTAAGAGAGCTGGGTCTAAGACCAAAAGTCAAGGACGGCACACGGCACAGACGGGTGATTACTGCATGTTCCAAACAACTCGCCTCCTTCTTGATTGAGACCTTCGGAACCAAGGCGCCCGAGAAACGGATTCCCCATTGGGCCGTTCTTTTACCAAGCGAGAAGTTGGCTCACTTCGTCCGAGGAATGTGGCGTGGGGATGGAGACGTATCTAGGACTGGAGCCAAGGTCGGACGATACTCCTCCACTTCCAAGGCCATGGCGAAGCAGTTGTTTGCTTCATTGGTAAGAATGGGTTTCATGCCTGGAATCAGGAAAAGTGACAGGACAGGGAAGACTGCAGGAAAAGAGACCAGAATCGCCCAAAGACACGAACTTTACACTGTCTCAGTATCCGGAAAACAGTTTGACCGATTTGCCGTGGACGTCCTCAGGTTACGCACGCGAAAGGCGGCGGGCAACAGAGAGTTCAACCGAGGATTCCTCGATTCAAAATTCTACTACATGCCGGTAAGGAAGATTGAGGCTGAGCTGTATTCTGGCCCGGTTCACAATCTGGAAGTGGCTGGACACTCCAGCTACGTCGGGTCATTCGTGGTGCACAATTCCGTCGGCATAAACCTCCCGGCGCGGAGGGTGGTGATGGCTGACATGACACGTTACGACGCCGGGCAGGGAGGGAACGCGGAGATCTCTGTCCTGGAGTACAGGCAGATGGCGGGGAGGGCCGGGCGTCCCCAGTATGACGACCATGGCGAGACGGTCATAATCCCTCCCCCGTCCCAGCCCCCCGCGGAGATACTGGAATACTACGCCAGGAGCCCTCCCGAGCCCATCAAGTCGCGGCTCGCAGAGGAGGGGGCGATGAGGTTCCACGTGCTTGCCACTGTGGCGACGTCTGCCGGGATGTCGAAGGTCGACCTGGACGCCCTGTTCAGGAAGACCCTGCTGGCGATGCAGGTGGGGGAGGACAGGGTGGCGGGGATCACCGAGAAGGCGCTGGGTTACCTGCTCGGAGAGAGGCTGTTGGAGTCTTCGGGAGGGCTGTTCTACGCGACCGACTTCGGGAAGCGGGTCTCCATGCTGTACATAGACCCGGTCACCGGAGTGATGTTCAGGGACGCCGTCAGGAGGACGGAGCCCGGGAGGAACTACACGGCGGGGGTGCTCAGGCTGATCGCCGGGACCCCCGACTTCGAGCCGAAGTTCCCGCTCAGGAGCAAGGACTATGAGCAGGCCATGGCCTTCATGGAGGAGCACTCGTCAGAGCTGATCGATGCGCCGAGCAGCAGGGCGTTTTCCGAATACGACCGGGTGCTGCAGGAGATGAGGACGGTGATGGCGCTATACGGGTGGATTGACGAATGGCGCGAGGAGCAGATCCTTTCGAGGCTGGGGGTGGAGCCGGGGGATATGCACAGGGCCGTCGACAACGCGGACTGGCTCCTCCATTCGCTGGAGGAGATTTCACGGCTCTTCAAAAGGCCGGAGATGGTGAAGCAGGCCGAGCTTCTCAGGAAGAGGGTGGTCAGCGGCGTGAGCGAAGAGCTGGTGGAGCTCACCACATTGCAGGGGGTCGGAAGGGTGAGGGCGAGGGCGCTCTACTCGGCTGGCTTCAAGACCCTGGAGGACATCAAGGAGGCATCGCCGGAGAAGTTGGCCATGGTTGAGAAGGTCGGGACATCGGTGGCGAGGAAGATCAAGGAGCAGGTGTCCGGCCGCTGACACCGTACCGAGGGGACTTCGAGTCGGCGGCCCGGGAGCTGGCAGGTGCCCTGGGGAGGTCTGTGGGGGACG
The DNA here is from genome assembly GCA_035314885.1 of Nitrososphaerales archaeon. Classification (GTDB taxonomy): domain Archaea; phylum Thermoproteota; class Nitrososphaeria; order Nitrososphaerales; family Gagatemarchaeaceae; genus UBA183. The sequence continues at coordinate 2,285 of DATFYS010000006.1, forward strand.
CGGTTGCGGGAGTCGATATGGCGGCCGTGTCATTCTCGGGGGGGCTCGACAGCTCGTTGCTGGTGGCGTGTGCAAAGAAGGTGACCAGGGTCGTGGCGTGCACAGCCGCCGTTGAAGGGGCGCCCGACTTCGTGAGGGCCAGGACGGCGGCTGCCAGACTGGGGGTCGAACTCGCCATGACGAAACTAACCGCGGAGGCAGTCCGCAAGGAGCTGGAAGACATGCAGCTGCCCTTCGAACCGACAGCGATGGATGCCAGCCTATGGTCTCTGTATTCTGTGGTCGCGCGGAGTGCGTCGGAGAGGGGGGCGAAGGTCCTGCTTCTAGGCCAGCTGGCCGACGAACTTTTCGGAGGCTATGCGAAGTACAGGACTGCACTCGCCGAGGGTGGCGAGGCGAAGGCCGAGGAGGCCATGAGGAAGGACGTCGACGGGTACGCTGCCAGGGGGAGAATCAGGGACGTGAGCGCATGCTCGAGGTGGCTGCAACCTAGGTTCCCCTTTGAGGCGAAGGAGGTGGTGGAGCTTGGGCTGGCCTTCCCGCTTTCATTCAAGATTTCAGGGACGACCACGAAGCTGGTGCTCAGGAGGGCCGCCACACTGCTCGGGGTGCAGGAGGAGCTGACCGGGACCCCCAAGAAGGCGGCACAATACAGCTCAGGGATCCAGAAGGTGGTATTGGGAACCAGCCTTTTTAACGGCCGGCAGTCGAAGGCGAACCATGATTCCATCGCAGCAACCGAAGGGGAAGCTGGTGGGTTTCAAACCACTCCAGGAGAGGTTCAGCTACTACGCCCTGGATGACGGCACCGTACTGGGCATAAAGCCGGCCGTGGTGAAGGTCTACAGGCTCCAGAACCCGGACAACAGCCCGGCGTTCTCGCCCGACGGGACCCCAGCCTACTTCTACCAGACGCAGAACATCACACAGGTGCTGAGCCGAGAGGAGTACAAATCCTTCAAGGGCGACGGCATCTCTGAATGAGCAGCCAACCCTACCTGGCATCGGATGACTCGGCGTTCCTGCGGGGGACGCTAATGGGATACCACGGGAAAAGCTGTCTTGAGATAGGCGCAGGGAACGCTGGAAACCTGTCCGCGCTGACCGAGAGGTTCCGCACTGTGGTGGGGACCGACCTGGTGAGGCCTTCGATGGCGGACTGGAAGGCAAAGGGGGCGAACTTCGTCCTCGCGGACGGCTCTTCGTGCATTAGGGATTCCTGTGTTGATCTCGTCGCATTCAACCCGCCCTATCTTGCGGAGGAAGGTACGGGGGACAGGACGGTGGAAGGAGGAGAGGAACTCGAGGTCCCGAAAAGATTCCTGGCGGATGCCGTGCGGGTCGTCAGGCCGAAAGGGAAGGTGGTGATGCTTCTGAACGGCGATGCAGATGTGGGGAAGATGGAGAGTGAACTCGCCAGGCGTGGGTTCAGGATGAAGCGGCTCGCGTCGAAACGTCTTTTCTTCGAAGAGCTCTCCGTCTACGAAGCTTGGGCCACACCCTAGGTTCGCGCCTTAGTCGGGAGCCGGACGACACTGGTTGAGAATCTCGGCGAGAAAGCCCGTATATCGCTCGCCATGACGAAGGAGGGGGACTTGGCCGGATACCGCGAAGAACTCCGCAGATCGGGGCTCTATGGGGTTCTCGCAGTCTTCGCGGGGTTGATCGTCCTCAACATACTCACCTTCGTTATCGGGCCAAGCCAGGTCCTTGGGGCGCTCGGCAACAGGACCTTGGGCACCTTCCTCTCAGCCTTCGTGTTCGACACCTGGGGGACAGTCGGTGGCTTGGTGGGAGTGGTGGTCTTCTTCATTCCTGTGTTGTATGGGGTTCAGCCGGGAATCAGGCGAAAGGTCTCGGAGGTCTTCCTTGTTTCTGGGGTCGGGATAGGCTACGTCGTCTCGGCCGGATGGAACCTGTTCTACAGTCAGAATCAGAATCCTGTCGCAGGAAGCTCTGCAATCGCGATAGCGGCGCTGGGTGCCGTGTTCACCCTGTCGGTCTTCGGTCTGCTGCGAATGCGGTCCGGCGGGCCTGGTGTTGGCTTAGCCGCGGAGGAACGATGGTACTTCGCGGGGGTGTACCTCGTCGTGGTGGCGAGTACACTCTTCTTCGTGCTGGTCCTGCAACCGATTTTTGTGCCCACTAACCTGTACAACTGGAGGGCTCACGAAGTCGCATTCCTGCTGAGCGGGTGCGCCACGGCCCTCTATGACGGGTATTCGTTCCTAACTCCGACGCCAGGACGCGGCTGACCTGCGCCTGATCAGAAGAGCTCCTGTCAGGAGGGCAACGATGGCAAAGTCGATGGCAACCACCCACAGATAGGAGAAGGACACTGCGAACCCGCCTCCCGATGATGAGCTGGATGAGGAGGCGGCCCGTGTAGTTGCCGTCGATGAAACGGAGCTGGGACCGAGGACCGAGACTGTGCCGTCATTCTCGTTGGGAACGTATCCCATCCCGTTGGCGGTGTCGAAGGCAGGGGTCTGGGAGCCTGACCCAACGGTGACTGTGCCGACAACAGAGGTGCCAGAGATTACCGTGATACCGTCACCATCTGGCACGTACACGTCTCCATTGGAGGTATTGACAGCAGGGAGTTGCGGATTGGACCCAACCGACAGGTTGGCGACGACCTGATTAGAAGACGGAGATATGACAAGGACGGTGGCCGTGGTCCGGACAGCGACATACATGTTGCCGTTGCTGGAGTCATAGACAGGGGTCCAGGGAGCCGCACCGGTAGTCGTGTTTGCGAGGACCTGGTTGGTCGTCCCCGAGACAACTAGGACGGACGAGAGCCCACCTGGGACGTAGAGGTTGCCGTTGGTAGTGTCGACGCACGGCGTTCCAGCGCCTCCCGAGATGTGGAGAGTCTCGTTGATTGCGTTGGTGGCTCCCAAGACAGTGGTCAGCCCGGCTTTGCTTGGGAAGTATACGTTGCCGTTGACGGGGTCCACGACGGGCACTCCCGGAGCAGGGACTGTCAGGGTAGAGATAACCGCGTTGTTGCTTGTTGAGATCACCGCTACCGTCTGCGTCACGACGCTGCTGACGTAGAGAATCCCGTTCCCGGAGTCGAATACAGGTGCACCGGCACCTGCACCCACGGTGATGTTCGCCACTATCCTGTTTGTTGAACCGGAAATCACCCCGATGAGGTCGTTCTCGTAGGAGAAGTAGATGTCGCCGTTCGGGCCCAGCACCGGAGGAGAGGGGGCCGCGTTCTCCGGGAGGGAGATGTTTGCGACAACGGAGTTCGAACTTCCGGAAATGACAGATATCGTCGCCTGGTTCAGGGTCCCCAGGTTGGATAGGTAAAGGTCCCCGTTCGACGGGTCATAGACAGGAGGTCCCTGGGTACCGGTGTTGCCGAGGTTGATGGTGGTTACAACTGTGTCTGCGTGTGCAGCTGGCGACAGGAAGGCGAACAGGAGGAATAGCGCAAGAAGAATGACTGCGTTACCGCGCACAAGCCGGGATGACGCGACCAGATTTTAAAAACTAATCTGAACTTGGGTATTGTTTAGCCGCCAGCTCCCGACGCTTCGTTTTCCACTTTGGGATGGTGAAAACCGCCATGAACAGGCTTGAAACCAGGACGGCAATCAGAGTGGAGTCGTTGAGGGACAGAGAACCTCTTGCTAAGGTTATTATAACGCCCTTCAAATCGTAGTTTCGTGGGAGCGCGTTCCGCGTTCGTCAAAGTGAACACCGACGCCGCCTATCGCGCAAAGTTCCTCAAGGACCCGGTTGGGGTGCTCGGTCAGGAGGGAATCACGCTGAGTGCAAAGGACCAAAAACAACTGCTGGATCTTGTAGAAAGTGTCAAGAAGAACCTTCCCAATCTGGGGAGAACGCCGACCGGCTATGATGACCTGATAGATGCTATCGCCGAGGGAAAGCTCGGTTCGAAGCGCGCCGACGAGATGCTCATAGTCTAGCGCCAAATGCAGGGCTCTAGTATCTACTCTGATTTCTCCCCCGAGATTTCTTGGATTGGTAGGAGGATCGCCAGAGATGTCCGTTCGTTCAGCCCTTCTGTCCGACCATTGGCAGGGTACTACACCAGAGGGAGACTCAAGGTCCTGGGGGGAGACATTCGGGTCACGGACCGAAGGATGGGGAGGCCAATCCCGTATGCCGTCTTCTGGTTCGGAGACGCCCTAGGTCTGGAAGAAAGGAATCTCTGCCGACTGGCGGGGCTTTCGCTGGTGTGCAGTTCAATCGCCATCACAATCAGAGACGACATGGTAGACGCGAGGTCGAGGAACTACTCAGGAAAAGGGAGGCTCGCGCGTTTCTGGTACAAGGAGTACTTCGAAGCTCTGAGGCAAGTCTATCCGGGGAGAGAGGGGTTCACGAAGGCCATTTCGCTTGCGGACGCGGAGTGGAGCAGATACAAGAGGTGGCAATCGGACCCGTCGGCTGGCTGGCATAGCCGGCCATTCTCGGCGGACTTCCTAAGGGAATCATCGAGGTATTACGTCACGTGCGCCCTCCCCTCCCTGACCGCTGTCGCCTACGCAGCTGGGAGGAGGGAGGAAGTTCCACTGATCTCGAGGTTTCTCAGAGAGTACTCGATGGGGTGGAGGATATTCGACGATCTGGTCGACTGGGAAAGGGATATCGCCGCCAATGAGATGAACAGGTCCTCGGTTCTGATCTACATCCGGAATCGGATGGGAGGCAAGAAGGCCATCGACAGAATCGACGCCTTGAGCTGGTTCATGAGCGACGAGTTCGTGAAGGACGCCTACGGGGCGATGGTTGGGTTCTTCATGAACGCCCGGAAAGCGGTTGCCGGTCTGGGGAGTCGTTACCTCGACCAGTTCATGGAGGAACAGATCAGGTTTCAGACAGACAAGAGAGAATTGCTCCTCAGGTCAGCCGGCCAGGCCCGGGACGTCCTTAACGCGGACCTTGCGTCGGTCCTTGGTCCGTGAGCACTCCGGGCTGGCCCTGAGCACCAGGAATCTCCGACGTGGCAACTCTGAGCGGGGCTGTCTTGAGCAGTGAGTTGGAGATTCCGTACAGGAAGAAGGCGGCTATCGCCAGAGGGAAATTGAGGTACGGGCTGACCGTGTTCGTTCCAAGCTGCAGTAGGATGGAGCCCACAAGGAACACCATCCATCTCATGTATCTTCTCATGGTTTCGTCGCGGACCCGCGACCCACAGACAACAAGGGCTGCGGTCTCGTAGGCAGAAGGGACTGCCAGCAGGACAATGGAGGTTGCCAATTCCCACCCTGCCGTCGCGAATTGACCCACCACTATCCCGGCCACCAGAGCGACACCAGCAACCAGCCTCAGCCTCATCCAACCGACCGCGTCGCGATGTAAGAAGTCCAGCTCGAGGGCGACCCTGATGGTACTGTCGATCCAGGCGAACGCCACGGCTACGGCGGACGCAGTTAGTATGACGAAGGTGTAGAACTCCGGGCTCCCATAGGGGGGTACGAGCCCGTAGGTCACCGATGACCCAGTATTCTCTAGGAAGATGCCCCAAGCGTCAAAGAGCGCGACGATCAGAGCAACCGTTCCAGTCCACAAAGCCCTGTTCCGATAGAGCGGGGCGGCGAGGACCCTGCGAGAGGTGAACGCCTTGTAGGCGGCAAGGGCGGAGATGATGATGGAGAGGGTGAAGGCCAGTGAATCGACGAGGACAAGCGGATTACCTTGCATAGGGTAGGACCTCCATTCCTGTCTTCGAGAAGGCGAACCTGAAGTAACCCAACTGCGGCGCAAGTCCGAGCATCTTCCGGACCCGCAGGAGGGGGGTGATGCTCAGCCCCTCCTCGTAGAGCCTCAGCTCGATCACTCCGTCGAACTGCTGCTCGAGGGCGGCTACCGTGCTGTCGGAGTGCATCCCGTCCTCCACGAATGCTACAACGACGGAATTGGCCTGCTTCAGCTCGCTGAGAAGCTTCGAAAGGTACTGGTACATCGCGGGCTGCGGATTCATGATCAGAAGAGGGGAGACGATGTCGGTGACAATCCTGACACGGCGGTCGGCGTTCGCTTGGACCGTGCGCTTGAGGTTGACGGAGATCGAGGTGTAGTCGCTCAGCTCGCACTTGGTCTGCGAGCCGGACCCCGCAATCCAATCGGGGACCCGGTCAGGAGGTATGCCGTAGGCTCCCATGTCCCTGACGACGTCCGACACCGAGCGGTGGGTCAAGTAGAGGCAGTAGTCTCCCTGTATCAGCCCGGCACGCATGAACCAGTAGCCCAGCGCCTCCTTGCCGATCCCCGGCTGCCCGATCACCAGGACAGACGATCGTTCGGGATACCCGACGCTCAGGACCCTGTCCAGGGCGGGAATCCCGGTCGACGCCAACGGGCAGATGATAGCATCGCATGTGAGTTAAACATGCTCAGGAAACTCCTCTACAATTATCGGGAAGCTAGCCTATTATGACCGATGGGGGACAGCTGAGCTTGGTCTGGTCTGAGGATTAATCGAACGCAGAACCAGTAAATAGCCGGTCGCCGTTTTTGCGACCTGAGTTGAAGGACCGCTGGCTCAAGGCCATTCCCATTTGCTTGACCCTATTGCTACTGTTCGTGCTGTTCGCGCCCGTGGTGCAGACCCCGGGCGGGCACTACACCAGCTGCAACCTCGAGAATTGCGTGGACGTCGTTCAGTACGGGTCGATTTCCTACACGTATGCAGGAGTGGGCGCGATCTTCCAGACTGGAGTAAACTGGTACAGCTGGGAATCCCTAACTTGCAACTGTCCGAACAATGTAACCAGTTGTTGCGCCCTTCCATACGGCGGCATAGTCTCTGGGGCAATCCTGCTGCTGCTATTGGCCGACTGCCTGAGCGTTTTCATGGTCGCCAGGCGAGGGAATCGTGGACGCCGGCAGGCCCTGTGAGGCGGCCTGCGGGTACTCTAGCTGTAGTTCGACCCTGACAACGTCCTCCTCGGGGCGGAGGGTGAATCCCATCTCCCTGCAGAGGCCCAGCATGTTCTGGTTGTCCCTCAGCACTAACCCGTAGATTGACTCCAGCCTCTTCTCCTGTGCTATGTCTATCACCATGTCCACGAGCTTGCGCCCCAACCCCTTCCCCTGGTACTGGTCGGAGATGACGACAGCGAATTCGCCCCGTCTTCGGTCTGGTTCTGAGATGATTCTCCCCACCCCGATTTCGCGTTGCCTACCTCCTTCCGTCACTATGGCCACTATTCCGATCTCCCGGTCGTAGTCGATGTTGCAGAACCTGACCAGGTCCGAGTGCGGCAGATTCCGGACTATGCTGAAGAACCGATAGCGGCTGGTTTCCTCTGACAGGCCGTCGATGAATTCGGACTCGATGGCCTCGTCTTCGGGTCTGATGGGTCTCAACAGGACGTCCGTTCCGTCCCTCAGCTTCCATGGGACTACATACTTGGTCGGGTAGGGCATGATGACGAGGTGAGGATATGGTTTCACATAATCAATCGAGGCGGGGTCGAGAACGATCCTGACATCGGCCGCGACGACCTTGCTCCCGGCCATGAATAGTGGGTTTATGTCCATCTCGGCAATCTCGGGGAAGTCGGATATCATGCCAGCGAATGTGACTATGACTTCGTCCAGCGACTTCAGGTTGACCGGTGGTTTGTTCCTGAGGCCATGGGCGAGGGCCCTGAACACCTTGGTGTCCTC
>DATFYS010000007.1:0-5398 GCA_035314885.1 Nitrososphaerales archaeon
TCTTGGCTGTCCTCAGCGCGGCTACCACGGCGTAGCTCGTCGCGTCGAACAGGTTCCCGTCCACGTTCATGACGTTGCAGTCGACGAAGACCGTGACCACAGACTTTCCTTCTATGAGGCAGAGCTTGGTGAGGTCCACCATCTCGGACTCGCGAATGCCGCGGTCAACCACCCTCGCCAGCTCAATGGCTTCTTCGCTGGGCGGCCCAGGCTCAGCGTAGGGAGACGCCAGCGGGAGTAGCTCCGCGTTCACCACCAGCAGCCCCTTGTCAGGGGTGTCCGGGAACGGAGTCCCCGTCGCAATCTTGACCCCGGCGATGACGTCGGTGTTCCCCAGCCTCACCCTCGCGGAGCCGTTCGCCTTCTGGATGAGCCCCACCTCGATGCTCAGGGGCCGCGGCTGGTCTAGCGCTCTCCCATCCGCCCTCTGCCCCCTCGAGAGCATCTCCACCATCTGGGCCCTCCTGATGGTCTCTACGACGTAGTTCTTCTTCATTGACATCTACTCTGCGGCCTCCTCCACCTGGGTCGTCGTAGGCTCCCCCCCGAAGAACCTCTTCGTGAGCGCCTCCCTCTGCATCCCGTAGATCTGCTTGCCTTTCTCGATGGCCAGCTCGAACGCCTTCTGGAAGTTCGCCCTGGTGTAGATCCCGTCCACCTGCAGCAGGGTCACCAGCCCGAAGTTGGGCATTATGGCGACAGGCATGTCCCCGTTCCCCTCCTTGTCCTCGGTGTCGTCCAGGTCCGCCACCACAGTCTCTCCTATCAACCCGCAAGAGCACCCTACGACCATGTCTCTCATGTTGATGCCAGCGTCGGCCAGGGCCAGCGATGCCGCCGTTATCCCTGCCACCCTGGATCCTCCGTCCGACTGCAGGACCTCGACCCAGACCTCGATGGCGGTCCGGGGATAGTCCTCCACAATCACCGCAGGCTGCAGCGCCTCCCTGATCACCTTGGAGATCTCGATCTCCCTCCTCGACGGCGCCGGGTTCTTCCTCTCGTCCACCGAGAACGGGGCCATGTGGTACCTCGCCCTCAGCAGGGCCCTGTCCGGGAGGACCTGGTGCTTCGGGTGCACCTCCTTGGGGCCGTAGACCGCCGCCGTGATCTTGTTCTTGCCCCACTCGATGTGGGCCGACCCGTCGGCGTTCTTCAGGACGCCCACTTCGAGGCTGATGGGCCTCAGCTCGTCCCAGAGGCGACCGTCCAGCCTCTTCCCGTTGTCGTCCATTAGCTTCTTCTTACTCTCCACCTGTCGCACCTCCAAGGTACTCCTCGATCTTGGTCATCAGGTCTGCCGCATGCGCTTCCTCTTCAATCATCTTGATCGTCTTCAGGACCTTCACGATCCCCTCCGGGGGCCCGTTGACCACGACCACCCCGTTCTGTCCGACGCGGATGTCGCATCCCGTCTTTTCGCTCAGCATATTGATCATCGCACCTCTCCTCCCTATCAGCCTGGGGACTTTCGTCGGGGAGATCTTGGCTATTTCCCCGGACTCGACCTTCCCGTACCCCTGTCCTCGGATGCTCAGCTGCGGGTCCCTGGACCTTTCGTACGACTCTATCCGAGCGCCGATGATGTCTCCTACCTTGAACTTCGATGACAGGTCGTGGGTCGAGGGGGAGAACTCCCTCCCGAAGACGAACGACGCCGGGAGGAACCCGTCGAAGCATGAGTTGATGTCCACCACCCACCCGAACCCGTTCAGGTCAACGACCTTGCCTATCACCTCGTCTTCGGCCCTCGGCATGTAGGGCCCGGTCATGGGGTTGAGCTTCACCCCGTCTCTTCCGACCTCGGCCAGCCCGACTCTCAGCGCTATGTACTCGTCCCCCCTCTTCTCGATGTAGCCTCCATATTGATGGTTGCCTCTAGCAATGACGTCTCCCGGTATCACCTGCTTCCTCTCTACCATTGGCATTCTTTCACTTCACTATCGTAACCTGGGCCGCGCCCTTTGTAGTCGAACCGAGGCGGTCCAGCAGACCAGGCTGTCCGCCAGCCGGTATTTCTACTATTGCTGAAAGACCCCCGTCAGCACCCCAGTCCTCCTTCTTGATCTCACCGAAGTTCTTCAGGATCCCGATGGTCTGCCCTGCGTACTGGGCTGAGACCTTCACCTGTAGCCTGACCCTTTCAGACTTCAGCGGGAGGATGATCCTCAGCTTGTCTATCACCCCCTTCGTCTGCTCGGTGGCGTCCTGGAACGGGTCGATGATGACCCTGGCCTCCTGCATGGCCTGCTCCACCCTCAGAGGTGGATGCGGGAGCAGCGTCTTCGGGTCCACGTAGTTCTTCGAGATGATTGCGATGACAGCCTTCCTCTTCTCCTCCGTGAGCCTCTTCCTCTGTTCCTGGGTGAGGTTCAGCGTCCCGCGCCTAAGCACTTCGAGGGCTGCCCTGGCGTGGTCGTCGGTCCCGAAGTGGAGCTTCAGCTTCTCGCTACCCGCCCTGAGCCCCTTAGTGGAATCGGAGTAGACCTCGTCCGCAACTATGACCTGCGACGGCTCAACGTTCCTCCCCTGCTTGAAGCTGAGAGCAGCGTCCGGGTTCACCAGGATCTCGTAGTGCTGCCCTTCGATGTCCAGATGGACCGTCGTGAACTTCGACGCTTCCTTGTTACGTGGCTTTTGCTGTCCGCTTCCACCCCGCGTGAATCCCCCGCCTGAGCTCATGGCCGTCAGCCGTTTCTAGGAGCTTTTGGCCGGAGGCTTGTCAGACTTGGTCTTGGCTGACGAAGCGTTCTTGCCAATCTCCTGCTCTGTGAGCCTCCTCCACTTCTTCGACGCTGCCTCAACGACGGCCACCTTGATGTGTGCCGTCCCCGACTTGTCCTCGCTCACCAGATAGATGCATTCGATGGCCAGTGTCACAGCTTCGTCCAACGAAAGGTCCTTGCCGTAGTTCTTCTCCAGGTAGTCGTTCACTTGGTCGCTCCCCTGCCCGATGGCTATGGCGTGGAACCCTGAGTAGGTCCCCGTGGGGTCTGCCAGGAAGACGACCGGCCCGTTGTTCTCGTCCACCCCTGCGATGATCAGGGAGACGCCGAACGGCCTGACGCCCGCATACTGTGTGTACTGCTGGTTCATGTCGGCTATTCTCTTGGCTATGGCTTCGATGTCCACAGGCTCGTCGTAGATCAGCCTGTTGCTCTGGGCCAGGACTCTCGCGCTGTCCACCTGGATCCTCGCGTCGGGGATGTATCCTGCCCCGACAGCGCCCACGTGGTCGTCGATCTGGAACATCTTGATCACAGAGTCGACGCTCTGGAGTTTCCTCCCCTTCTCTTCAACCGCGAGCACAATTCCGTCCTTCGTCTGTATGCCCACCGCAAGAGAGCCGCGCCTTACCGTCTCAAGGGCGTATTCAACCTGGTACAACCTTCCGTCGGGCGAGAATATCGTGATCGCCCTGTCGTATCCAGCCGAAGGTGCAAACATTTTCTTCTCCTTGCTCCTTTTCCTCGACGATTTGCGTCTACATTTAAACCCTTTTGGGATGAATGGCGAAAATACCGAAAGTTCGGTCCTGTTAACTCAAGGCTCGCGTTGGCCAAGGAGTCCAACTTCCCTCCATCTGCTCGGAGGATTGGAGCCGTCGTCGCCTCGTTCCCCTTCACTGCTTCCCCTGGAGGGCCGATCCTGCGGAACCGCGCAGGCCATTATGTTCTTTGAAGCGAGGACGTCCCTATCCCAATTCCTGTCGCACTTTGCGCAGTAGAGTTTCCTCTCCGGCAGCAGCGCGACGCGGGAGCCACAATCCGGGCAGTATGAGGACGTGCCTCTAGGATCCACGGAGTATGCGGGCACGCCTAGCCATGCCGCCTTGTAATCCACCAGCCTCCGGGTCTTCCCAAAGACCCAGCTGTTCATCCGACCACGAAAGGACGCGCCCCGTCCATTACCCTTGTGGTACAGCCTCCGAATCCCTCTTAGCTTCTCCATCTTAATTGCAAGCTGCTTCGTCGAAGCGTAGTCAACAATCGTGTGGGTTATCTCGTGGATTCTCTGCGATGTCCTATTCTTCTCCCTCTTGCCATACTTGGCGAAGAGTCTCCTTTCGATCCTGCGATCTTGCCTGGCAGCCTTTCCTATTCTCGCTCTGATTTCCCTGTATCTTTCTTTGATTTCCGCCACTTCCCCGAGCGCCTCGAATTTCTTTTCGAAACCGTCAGTAGTCGAAACGGTAACGTTCCTCTCATTGATGTCCATTCCTAGGTTTCCAACTGGCTCGATCAACGGTGTTTGCTTTGAGAAGGCGATGCTGACTGATTGATTTGTTATGGTGACGGACCCTCTCTTCAGCCTTGGGTCATCGATGAAGGAAGAATGATAGTTGGAACCCTGCAAGGTCAAGAAGATGTATCTTCCGGCGGTGACTGGAATCCTCAGTAAAAGGTGAATCAGTCGGTACGACTGCTTGTCGAGCTTGAGAAAGGCTCTTTTGACATATGGCATAGACTTCCTCTTCTTGTTTTTGTATGCTGAGCAGGCCACCTCACAAGCAGAGAGGATGTAGTGGCTGTGCAGGTGATACTGCTTCAGGTAAGGACAGGCAAGTTCGATTAGCTCGAACCTGCCCTTTGGCTTCTTCCTAATTGCAATGCCGATGGCGTCGTTGCACATCAGGCGGAAGTCCTCGAGCAGAACGCCGAGTTCCACAGAGGCCCTGTACTTGAAAGAGACTGACTTGACCGAGCTGACAGATTCACGTCGTGAGGATGAGACGGCTGGACCCGTCAGCATTGATTTGGCAACACACCTGCTCCCTTAAAACAAAGGAATCATTCCGAGATAATGCGTTAGGGGAGTTGGTCGAAAGTGTTTAACCTGGTTCTCCCCGTAGGGCCTGCGAAAGTTCAAATCGCGACGGGGGCCGTCGGTGCCAGCTTGCCCAGAGTCCTGGCGGTAAACAACTACCCCACGCAGGAGAGGTTCCAGAGGGTCACCGACGCGTTGACCAGTGCCGGGGCCAGGGTCTCGAGCATCGACTGGTCCGAGTCCTCGGCCAAGAAGTTCGACCTCTTCGACGGCGTCGTCCTCAGCGGATCCCCCGACATGCTGTCGGAGGCGCGCATCCAGAGCAAATACCGGCCTGAGATGGACGCGATTGTCGCCTCGAAGGTCCCAGTCCTTGGGATTTGCTTCGGGCACCAGATGATGGCGGAGGCGTTCGGCTCGAAGGTCGTCAGGGACAAGGAGCCGGTCCTGGGGTATGTCGAGACGACGGTGTTGAACCCCGGAGGGCTCTTCGACCGGCTCCCCAGGAAACTGTCTCTGGTGGAGTCGAGGCACGAGATAGTCGAATCGCTTCCAGCGGAGTTTGAACTTCTGGCCAAAAGCGTAACCAGCCCCATCGCCGCCATGAAGCACAGAAGCCGCCCACTGTTCG
>DATFYS010000008.1:0-4919 GCA_035314885.1 Nitrososphaerales archaeon
GGTGAACACGTCGAAGTTCTCGTAGGCCTTCAGGCAATCCTCCGTCAGCTTGCCGACCTCGTTGAGCATCCACTTGTCCGTCCAAGTAAGCTCGGGGCGAGCTGGGATCGGGAACGAGCTGATGAACCTGCAGGTGTTCCAGAGCTTCGTCAGGAGCTTGCCCGAGCCCGCTATCCTCTCCTCGCTGAACCTGAAATCGAATCCTAGGCCTGCCTCCGAAGCCCCCCAGAACCTGAACGCGTCTGCGCCGTACCTGGTCAGCACAGGCTCAGGGTCGACGAAATTGCCCAGGCTCTTCCTCATGGCGCGTCCCTGCGCGTCCTGGCCGAGCCCCCCTATCCAGGCGTGCTTGAACGGCGCCCTCTTTGTCAGCTGGTACGACTTGAGCATCGTATAGTACAGCCAGGTCCTCACGATGTCCTTCCCCTGCACCCTCATCGTCGCGGGGAAGGTTAGGGCGTGGAACTTCTTGTTCTTCAGATACTTGGTGATGTAGTATGGGGACAGGCTCGAGTCCATCCAGGTATCGAACGTTCTCGTCTCCCCGACGAATTTCGTGTTGCCGCACTTCTTGCACTTCTTGAACGGGGCTTCATCTCTCCACGGGCGATAGTAGACTCCGGGCTTGGGCAGGTGGGGCGTGTTGCACTTGCTGCAGTACCAGACAGGTATCTCGGTCGAGTAGTATCTCCGCCTCGAAATCGGATAGTCGGTGGTGAGGACATCCATCCAGTCGAGCAGGATCTGACGGTGCATGGCCGGATGGAACTCCATCCTGCTGGCCATCCTCTTCAGGGGCGCCTTGAACTCAAGCTGCTTCAGATAGAACTCCTCCATCGGGATTATCTCGATGGGCGTCCTGCTCCTCTCGCAGAGCGGGGTCCTGTGCTGGATCTGCTCCACCTTGGCCGCAATCCCCATCTCCTGAAGGTCTTGGATTATCTGCGACCGGGCGTCCTTTATGGAGACCCCGGCGTACTTCCCTGCCGCCGCCGTCATCTTCCCGTCCATGTCGATGGCGACCACTTCCTTCAGCTTGAACTCCCTGAGAAGCAGCACGTCGTTGTAGTCCCCGTAGCTGCAGACCATCACCACGCCGCTTCCGAACTTCGGGTCGACGCTCTTGTGCCCTCTTATGGGCACCTCCTTGTTGTAGATGGGGACCATTGCCGTCTTCCCGATGAGCTTCCGGTACCTCGCGTCCGTCGGGTTGACCACCACCATCTGACAGGCTACGAGCAGCTCGGGCCTCGTTGTCGCGACAGGCAGTTCGGCCTTGCTTTCCTTGACTCTGAACGTGTTGGTCACGAGGTAGGTGGGCAGCTCTTCGTACTCGATTTCGGCGTCGGCGATGGTCGTGTTGCAGTCGACGCAGTAGTTGTTCGGCCTGTTCGCGAGATACACCAGGCCCTTCTTCCAGAGCTCGATGAAGGACCACTGCGTCAGCTTCCTGTAATCCTCGGAATCGGTCCTGTATTTGTTATGGAAATCTCCGGAAATCCCTATTGTCTTCTGGAGCCCGATGATGTAAGCTTCCAGGTCGTCCAGCGCGTGCTTGCAGAGGTTGATGAACTCCTCCCGAGGAGTCTTCCTCATCTGCACCCGGTATTTCCGCTCCGCGAAGATCTCCACCGGGAGCCCGTTCCTGTCTATGCCGATGGGATACAGGACGTTCAGGCCCCTCATCCTTGCCGACCGGGCTATCATGTCGATCTGGGAGTACTGCGTCAGAGCACCAGGGTGCCAAGGCTTCCCCGACGGGTAGGGCGGCGGAGTATCGAGCACGAAATTACGATTCTTACTTCCAGAAGGCTTGAATTCGAAGATTCTTTCAGTTTCCCATATCTGCCTCATCTCAGCTTCAAGCTTCGGGTCCCATGAAGTGGCCTCAAGCTTCGCTGAGAACTGTGGCTGCAACGAATGCAGGCTGTGGCTCCTGACCCTAAATGAGAGTTAGGACGGGATCTGAGACGTCAGGCGGGGGTTCCCTTTCATGGCCCTGTCGACCGCCCTCAGGAGGGGGTACCCAAGGACCCCGATGGCTACGACTTCGCTCCCCAGGAATTCCACCCAACCGACCCACAACGGGACCGATGGTGAGGCATAGAACGCTACAACGTAGCTCCCTACGATGACCGTGACCGTGGTTATCTCAGCGGCTATCGCCAGCAGCCATCCACCTTTGAACTTCCGACGGGTTATACCCCAAGCGAGGGTGGCCGCTATGAAATTCGCCACCGTCCCTCCGACGATGTCGATGAATCCTATGGGACTCCCAAGCAGGTTCCCAATGAAACACCCGATGGTGACGCCAATCACGGCGGGGAATCCCAGGACGATTGAAAGGGGGAGGAGGGCATCGACCACCCTCACCTGCAGCGGCCCGAAACTCGTCACCGCGAGGTAGAAGACGTAGGCGGAGTACAGTGCCGCCAGCAGTGCGGCCAGCGCCAGATCCTTAGATGTCCACTTTCTCGTTTTCTATTCCTCCCACACCGGGATTTGTATGGCGGATCGGGTGGAAGCACTCACCCGCCTATCCAGACCTGAATCCGTTGCCGATTTAAGCCATTACCGGAATCGAGAATCCAGCTCGGAGTTGTCCTGTTCCGTCAGGTCCCAGTCGCTCGCCCCGATATTCTCCAACACGTGCAGGCTTTTCGACGCCCGAGGGATTGGAAACACGTTGCGCTTTTGGGCGAGCCACCTGAGTGCCACCTGCGCCCTGGTCTTCCCATGCCTCGCGCTCACCTGGTCCAACCTTGCGTCCGAAACTAGCTTTCCGTGGCCTACGGGGAAGTAAGCCAGAAGTGCTATGCCTTCTCTGTCACAGTACGGGAGTATGTCTCGTTCGACATCCCTGTGGACAAGGCTGTAGTCCAGTTGCACTGCGCTGAGCTCGGTCTTTGGAAGTGCCGAGCGGGCCTCCTCCAGTTGCTTCAGGCTGAAGTTGCTTACCCCCACATGAAGGAGCTTGCCCGATCTGACCAGCTCTTCCATGGCGCCCATCGTTTCCTGAATCGGCACACGAGAATTCGGGAAGTGGACCTGGTACAGGTCGATGTACGAGGTGCCCAAGCGGCGGAGGCTCCCTTCGAAAGAACGGAGGACCGAGTCCCTGTGCAGGTGGTACCCGGATATCTTCGTGGCAAGGAAGACCTCGTCTCTCTTCCGCCCCTCGATGGCTTCGGCCACAAGTGGCTCCGACTTGTAGATCTCGGCTGTGTCCACCAGCGTGATGCCGGCGTCGAGCCCCGCCTTGATGGCCTCGACCCTGGCTCTCGCACCCCTCCTCAAACCCATGAAACCTGTGGCAATCCACGCTGGATCATAGAAGGTGCCCATCCCGATTTCGGAGACCTTCTTTCCCGTCTTCGCGAAATCCTTCAGCCGCATCAGGACGCCTTCGCTGTCCCTTTCGCTCCCTGCACCAACTGGGAATTCACGACCTCCTTGGGGAGGAGCCCGTACACGTCAGGGTGCTCTTGCTTGAGCGTCGAATACGTCGGCGGCAGGAGGCCGTTGCGCCTGGCCCTCTTCACGTTGTACTCCACGAACCGCTTGAGGTCCCTGGTCTCTCCTGCGACAGAAACGAATTCTCTGATCTTCTCTATGGCTACCTCATCATCGACCTTTTTCACGTTCACGAGGTAGGGGGCAAGCACCAGCCAGACCATTCTGTGCCTGCCGTCCGAGACCGGATGCTTCAGCAGCTCTTCCACATACTCGTACCCCTTCCCGGCCCGGGGCCTCGGGGTCGGCACGTACTGCAGCACCCTTGTCTTCACCCCCTGCAGCTGCCTGGGCAACTGCCCTCTGCGTAGGTTCTTCACCCCTGCGCCGATGGCCGCCTGGGCGCAGTCTCCGAAGAAATCGTTGATCATGTTGTCAGTCATCCGTACGATTCCCCTGTCCAATCCCTGCCTTGCCAGCTTCCACTTCGGGAGTCGCCCGAGCTCGTACCTTGCCACGAGCATCAGGTAGCCTTCGAAGGGGATTGCAAACCTAGAGCGGCCGTCAACCAGGTTCCAGCTGACCGTTGCGCCGAAACACTCGGAAAGGGCGACTGTCTTCGCCTTCGGCGAAGTCTCTGCAGCGAAATACTCTCTCGCCCTCTCGGCTTCTTTTTTCGAGAACTTCGATGTCAGGACAGGATCCTGGCTCGCCACAAGAGCTGCCGCAAAAAAGCCCGAGAACTCCACATCCTTCACCATCGAAGGTTCGTACCTGACGCGCCCCAGGGCGTTCATCAATCGGGTTTCCGCCTGGTCGACCACGTCCCCGCTGGCCAGCCTCTCCTCGACCGTGACCGCGTCGAAGAACTCCCGGGAGCGGGGAGCGAAGGGATACATCAGTTCAAGGTCTGACAGCTGTGGTCCCACGTGAGACAACGGTGAAGAAGGACCCGATTCCGCTCTTTAAGGCTAGCTTCTCTTCGCGGTCGACACGATGGAGAGGACGTCCCTGTCCCTTACCACATAGTTGGTGGGGAGATGTAGGCCAGTCCTGACGTCGACGGCGTACACAAGCCCCTTCACGAGCTCGGTGTGTACTGTCCTCGCCAGGTCTTCCACCGATGACCCTGTCGGCATCAGATAGACGTCGGGAAGCACGCGCCCCTCCTTGTCCGCCAGCTTCTCAACATCGGCGACAGGATAGATTGAGTTCATCTTCAGGAGCTTGAACACGGCGATGTTCAGCGCGAACTGGACCCCTGTCCTGAGGTACTCTCCGAAGACCTTCCTCTTGATGTACGCCAGGGCGCTCTTCTGGGCATCGTTCAGTTCCTGAGGCTTCAATATTTCGAACCTTTCCTCGCCGGGCACATACCTGATGAGCCCCTTCGATTCGGCCCTCCTCAGGGTGAGCTCCGCCTCGCCGCAGGTGGGGACGACGATGAGCCCCTTGTACTTCTCCCT
>DATFYS010000009.1:0-6902 GCA_035314885.1 Nitrososphaerales archaeon
GGCCGGTGAACGCTGGGGGGAGGAGGCTCAACCAGGGGTTCGTCTGGACCGAAAGCGGAGGACTCAGGAATGAGCATGTGAAGAGCTACCTTCCGAATGAGGGGGGCTACTACGAGGCTTCATGGTACCAGAGGGGGAACAGGGAGTTCGACGTCTTCGGGGTGCTCGGAGTCAAGGCAGGGCTGATGATCTGCAGCGACATCTGGGCGATGCAGCACGCGCGAACCTACGGGAAGGCGGGAGCACACATCGTAGCGGTACCCCATGCCGCGCCTCGAGGAAGCATGGACAGGTGGTTGGCTGCCGGAAGGGTTGTGGGGGTGTTGTCCGGGGCATTCTGCATGGCGTCCAACAGGACAGGCAAGGGGGGCGGAATCCAATTCGGAGGGATGGCATGGGTGACGAGCCCTGAAGGTAGGGTGCTCGCCAAGACGTCGCCTTCAAGGCCATTCGCCACGGTGGACATCGACCTCAGGCAGGCCGAGAATGCCAAGGCGACCTACCCACGGGACGCCCTTCTGCCTGACTGAATTTCACTTCAGCAACGAATCGAGGAACTTCTGACTGTCGAAGAGCTCCAGGTCGCCGTATCCCTGGCCAACCCCAAGGTAGAGGACGGGTTTGCCGGTGGAATAAACGATGGAGAGCGCAGCCCCTCCTCTGACGTCGGCGTCGGCCTTGGTAAGGATGGCACCATCGAAACCTACGTGCTGGTTGAAGAGTTCCGCCTGAGAGACGGCGTCGTTCCCAGTCAAAGCGTCGGCCACGAACATCCGGAAGTCGGGTTTCACCACCCTGACTATCTTCGACATTTCCTCCATCAGGTTCTGGTTGGTCTGCATTCGGCCAGCCGAATCGATGAGTAGGCAGTCTGTGTGGTGCGACTTTGCGTAGAGAATTCCATCCCTCCCGACCGCGGCAGGGTCGGCTCCATAACGCTGGGAGACGGTCTTGACGGAAAGCCTGTCGGCGTGTTCCGTCAGCTGTTCGATGGCACCCGGCCTGTGGGTGTCCCCGGCTGCGACCACAACCGAAAAACCGTTCTTCTTGACCAAGTTGGCTACCTTGGCCACAGAGGTGGTCTTGCCTGTCCCGTTGATCCCCAGGAACAGGATGGAGTAGGGCTCTCCTGTCTTCCGCTTCTCCTTGATGTTCTCGATGAGGTTGACGGTGCCGGCCTTGACGAAGGCAGCTTTGAGGGCCTGGGCGAGCCTTTCGCCCACGACTTCAGAAGGGTCGGCAGAACGGTCTACCTTGACCCCGGCCAGGCTCTTCTGCACCTCGTTTGTCAGCGCTTCCGCCACCGACTGGGCCACGTCGCTCTCGGTGAGAGACAGCTGGAAGTCGAAGACTATCTGGTCGAGTTGGGCGTCGCTGAGTTCCTTTTCGCGGACAGCACTTGTCACCGTCGCGAAAGCCTGCTTCAGCCTGTCGAACATGGGCTACTCCTTGCTGCTCTGCTGCTGAGAAAGCAGGGTGTTCAGGACCTGCCTGTCGGAGTTGATCCTTTCTGCGATCTCGTTCCTCTGGTTTGCCAGGGAGAGTATCGTCTTCTCCACCTCCCTGTTCCTTTCGTCGAGGAGGGCCTTGGCCTCGCTCCTTGGTTTCTCGATGACCACGCTAGCCCCGACGCTCACGAGTACCTTGTCGGTAGACGGGGGCGGAGATCGGAGCAAGGCACCGCCACCTATCTGCGTCAGTATCTCCGATGAGGGGTTGTCGTCTAGACCCGTGATGGCGTCCAGGGCGGCGCGGGTCTCCAGAAGTGCCCTTTCGAGGAGGTTCTGGCGGGCGGTCAGCTCGTTGTAGGTGTTCTCCAGGACCCTTGCTTCGACAACGAGGGCGTTGATTGTTTCTTCTTCGGTAGGCTGCTTGCTCATTTCAGATCGCTCCCGTGAGAATAATCAAACGCTGAGAGCCCGCGTTATAAAGACAAGCTCAGGTCCGGTCGTCTGGCTCCCGACTATGGCGTTCCTCGAGTTGGCGACGAGGCCAGACGCGACGAAGGGGACCCCGCGATTGACGGAGGTGGGGTAGGCGTCCACTCCCAGCAGGCTCCCGAACCTTGCAACTTCCTTCTCGTCGAGGCCTGGGTACACTGCAGCCCCGTTGTTGGTGGCCACTACGAGGGCGCCGACCTGATGGTACTCCCCGATGGCTGTCCGCTCTACCTCGGTTCCCAGGACGTCCTTCACCTGCGACAACGCGTGGGAATCCAGGATAGGAGAGGCGATGGCGCGCCTGTCGTTGGCAGCTATGAGATTCCCCACGGCCGTGAATCTCGAGTCCAGCCTTGAGACGATCATCCCCGTGGCAGTCTTGATCTCAGCGACTTCGGTCTCTTCGGCCAGGCGCGAGACTAGGATCCCGTTCCCGTTCATGCAGATCAACGGGCCCAGGAGCCTTGATTCGCCTATGGAGGTCTGGACCGGGGTCACTCCAAGGTCGCTCGAGAGCTTCTCTGACTTGGTCGGAGCAAGCCCCTTGGGGACCAGGAGGAATCTGTCGTTCCCCTTCATGAAGACGCCGATGTTGGGGCTCCTGTAGATGTCCAGCAGGTGGAGGCCCATCGGCTACACTTTTTCTGGCTCTGGTGGGAGTTTGACCGTTACGATTCCGTCCTCGTCCCGCTTCATCTCGAGGGTGATTCTCCGGGGAGGGTGCCTGATGCCTCGGGCCCATACAAGCTCGTTGACTTCGGCGTCGATCTTCACTCCGGTGGCCTTCATGTGGCGAGTCGTGAACTGCTTGATGACTGTGATGGCTTTCTTGGCACGCCGGTAGGGAGGCGCCTCGAAAACGACGCCGAGAGGGACCACGTAGGTCCTGGTTAGCTCCTCAACCTTCTGCTCTGACACCTACTGTCACCTGAACCCCAGCTTGCGCTGCCGCCAGTTCCTGCGCTTCGGGGTCGAGCGCACTTTCCGGTTGGTTCTTACCACGACCCAGGTCGGAGGAGTCCTCGACTGCCTGGTAGCCTTCGTGAGTCGTTTCTTCTTGGAGACGTCCTTGACCTTGGCCATCTCAGAGCCTCCTGATTTTCATCTCGCGCTTCCTCTCCTGGAGGGAGGCGAGCAGCTGCTTGACCTCTTCGTCGTCGAGGGCGCGCTTGAGCTTCCCTGCCGATGCGAGCTGGATGACATACTCTTCGATGGACGCAGCCAGATCGGGGCGGACCATCTTGACGTTGGCGAGCCTCTGCCTCGCTTCGGAGGTGAGCGCCATGCGGAGGACCCCTTCCCTCATGACCTTCCTTTCGGCGTCCTTGTTGTCAGGCTGCCTCTGGGGTTGCTCGGCCACGGCTATGCGTACCTCGCGAGGGTTTTGTCCCCCTCGGCCATGGAGGTGAAGATCTGCCTGCTTGTCTTGTCGAGAAGCGCCCTCCCCTTGGAGGACAGGACTCTTCCCTTGGGGGTCTTTGTCACCAATTCTGCCTGCTCCAGCTGTTGGAGGATCTTCCTGATCGACGAACCCCCGGCATCCCTGTGGTGCTTGGGGTTGTAGTGGAGGGCTTTGGTACCGCCGTAGGCACGCTCGAGGTCGGTGAGGCCGACGGGGCCATGCAGGTAGAGCTTCCTCATCACCGAGGCGGCTCTGGTGAGCCACCAGTCGGGGTTTTCGGGGGGCCTTTCGGCGTGGGAGCCGGTCTTGACCCACTGTGCCCACTCGGGAGCCTTCATGCCGGGGAGGGACTTCATCTGCTCGGCAAGGGCGCCGATCAACTTTGATGACGGGACATCGTGTGCGTTAACCATACCTGTTTCACGAAGTGGATTTGCGAGCCCCTTCGGACGCTATATAAGTTTCCCCGATTATTTTGCGATTCACGTGGCCGCAATCGGCGCAGGTGATGCGGAGGACCGTTGGTTTTCCGTGGCCTAGCCTGACCCGCGCGTTCACTCCTGGAACGATTAGACCCTTGCAGCCGCGGCATGTGAACCCCTTCAGGGACGAGTCGGGCCGGACATTGAACCTGAGCCTGACCCGCCTGGCCAGGGCGGCCTGCTCTCTTGCGAGCGGCAAGTTGGTGTGAGAGAGGCTGACCGCGGATTCTGTAAGGAACTTGACGAGCTCGGCTGCATCCTCTTTGGCTCCCCTGCGTGACTTCATTGGTGTGAGTCTCCGGGGGACAGACTTAACCCTAACCGCGGGGGTCAGGCGGCGTTGCTGAACTTCGTCCTCGCCGAGTCGGCGCTTGAGCTGGTGCCGAAGGAGATCAGGAAGCTCCCGGCGGTGTCCAGCGACGCCAGACGCAGGGAGAAGGACGCATCGGAAATCCTCCTAGACAGAAGCTTCCACCACTCTGCTATGGCGAGGCTGAAGGATTCAGAGAAGAGGGGGAGGCCCGACCTGGTGCATGGTGCTCTGCTGAGCGTGACTGGCACTCCGCTTTACCTCGAAGGAAAGGTGAAGGTATTCGTCCACACCTACGGCGATGTGGTCGTCGATATTCATCCGAAGACCAGGATTCCAAAGAGCTATCTCAGGTTTAGGGGGTTGATGGAGCAGGTCCTCTCAGACGGAGGGGACAAGCTCGTGAAGGCGCGGCCGTCGAAGCTCTCTGACTTCGTTAGAAAGGAGCTGGCCCCTGACATAACCATCGGTCTTTCTGTGCAGGGGAGAAAGATGGAACTTGAGGACCTCGCGGGGAGGTTGATGTCGGCGGACGACCCGTGCGTGATCGTCGGCGGGTTTCCTCATGGGCACTTCTCCCCGGAAACGCTCTCGGTCGTCGACGAACTGGCGAGGATCCACGAAATGCCACTTGAAGCGCACGTGGTGACGTCGCGTCTGCTGTATGAGTTTGAAAAGGCGGTCAGGGTTCTCAATCATTAAAAGGCGTCCTGCAAGCTCGAAGGTCGTGCGGTCGTCGTCCAGTTCTCTCTGAGAGGACAATCTGGTCTAGGACATCAGCCCTCCAAGCTGGTAACCCGGGTTCAAATCCCGGCGACCGCACGTACAAGCAAATTCAAACCTCGACTGATTCGTTTGTGAGGCATGGTCCTGGATCTTGGCCCCTTCAGGCGCCTTTGTGGGTGTTGCCCAGCGCTTCGTCTACGTCGTTCAGAGCCACTATCTCTTCACCGAAGGTCTCTGGGCTCCTGCGCCATGCCAGCAGAGCTCGATGCACAATCATCCTCCTGAGGTCTTGGAGGATACGCCGCAGCTCTTCTATTTCTTCTTCCGGCCCGGCCAATGCTTCAGCGCCTTCTCGGCCTGTGAGGTCATGAATTCTTCCCACTTCTTCGGGTCCTTCTTAATCTCGTCCAGCTCCTTGAGGACATTGTCGTATTCGTGCTGGTCGCTCCTCATTTCGCTCTTCCATTCTGCTCAGGGTCGCTTAAAGACTTCACGCATAGTCTCTTGAAATACTCCCGGAGAGAGTTGCGAAAGTGAAGGAAGACGATTTGAACACAATTCATTTAGCTGAATTCCCGGCGACCGCACATTAGTTTAGATAACTACGAAGCCGAAGAGAACGGTCAGGATCCCAATTAGCATGTTCCCGTGGCGCCGATGGAGGAAGACGCTACCGCTCAATCAGGCGCGCCCGTCAGAGATGCGGCGTATGAGAGCCCGACCAGACATTTCGGTGCCGCCTGTAACATTAATTACAGACGTTCATTCGCACACGTTTGATATGTCTGGTGAGGAAAGCAAAGACGAGGTTAACCAAGAAGCGATGGGCAGTCCTATGAGTGGCATGCCCACACAGTCAGAAGAAGAAACGCCGATGGTCGAGGCTGCCGAACCCGCCATGGCACCGGCGCCGCCAAAGGCCGGAGGGAAGCGAACCCAGCTCAAGGTCATGCGTGAGCGCGTCCAATCTCTTACCAAGGAGGTCGGGGACTTCAGGAAGAGCCACGAGGTGAGCACCAAGAAGCTGGAGGCAGGCGTAGCATCTCTTCGAAAGGATCTGGCGCACGTTCGCTCGAAGGACATCGGCGAGCACCTAAAGGGTCACGGGGCCGACACGAAGCATCTACAGAAGCAAGTCGCAACGCTTCGAAAGGACCTGGCCTCGATGAAGGCGCAGATGGCGAAGGAAGCGTCCAAGAGCAAGGCCCGGGAAAAGGCTCTGATGTCAGAGATCCTCGCAAGGGTCAGGACTGCGAAGCCATCCAAGAAGTCTCGAGCGAAGAAATCCAAGAGCCGGCGCTAGCTCCCCACTCTGCTTCATCGCAGCACCGATGGTTTAGTTAGCCGGAGGCATACCGGCGACCGCACCTATCCCAATCTCCGACAGGCACTGAAGCGCGTTAGGTACGCGCAACCAGTAATACAAGCGACATACTATTATTTGGTGAGAAACCATACACCAAAGAGATCTGGAGAGGGGCTAGTCTTGGAAGCAGAAAACGTGTTCAAAATAGCGATCACCTATTCCAGGGTTCGCAAGTTCCTAACAAGCAAGGGTTGGAAATTCCAAGGAAAGGATAAGGAAATGGAGATGGACTCGTTCAGAAACGAGAAGACCGGGAAAAAGCTGTTCGTCGATGACATCTCGGAGGGCTTTCCAGTGACCTTTCTTATGGGCGAGCTCAGCGTGGCGGAGTTCAGTAACATCGCTAATGAATTGACGCCGGAGATTCAATTACTGGAAGTCGACAGTAGTTGGGAGGGTGAACCGACGACCATCGTGGTCGCGATGACAGAGGAGCAAGTTAGGAACATGTTCGGCACAAGAACGAAGATGAGGAAGCTTGCGGTTCACCGAACGAAGTCACGGATTTGAACCCGAATGTCCAAGTCCCGGCCGACCGCATACCTCTCCCGTCTCGTTATGCCGGACAGGCAATCGACCATTGAACTCTTGGCGAGACACAATATACTGTGGAATTGTCAAACCAGATGGTGTACCAAACGTTTGAGAGAACCCCATTCGCCAAGGTTTCTGTGCT
>DATFYS010000010.1:0-3319 GCA_035314885.1 Nitrososphaerales archaeon
GTGGCAGCCTTGCACTGTGGCTGTCCTCGCTGACGGAAAGACCGAGGGATCGTTCGTCCTCACGGTCGAGTCCGCGGGTGGGCTCCCGGCACGCCAGATAGTGCAAAAGGCGATTGAGCTCCTTGAGAAGAAACTGAACGAGATTCAGGTCGCCGTTGGCGGGTCGGCATGACCCTCGTGTCCAATCCTGTTGCGAGGCAAGCCGTTGTGATGCTTGAAAGGGCCGGGAAGAAGAACAATGCGCCGATCTGGCTCGCGGCTTCGCGCCGTCTCGGGAGTCCTGCCGCAACCAGAGTTCAGGTGAATGTGGGAAAGATATCAAGGCTGGCGGCTTCCGGTGAAATGGTGTTCGTCCCCGGCAAGGTCCTCGGGACTGGCACAATCGACAAGAATGTCGAAATCGGGGCATTCTCCTACTCGGCCAGCGCCAGGGCCAAGATCGAGGCGTCCGGAGGGTCGGCGATGACGGTTCAAGAGTTCCTTGCCAGACATCCGAAGGGGAGTGGAGTCAGACTTGTCGAGTGAGGGGACCGTCTATCTCGACGCGACTAACCAGATAGCAGGAAGACTCGCGTCCCGGGTCGCCAAGCTGATACTTTCGGGAAGGAGGGTGGTCGTCTTGAATGCCGAGAAGGCCCTGATCTCTGGGTCCAGAACCTCCGTCATAAACGAGTGGAAGGGGAAGCTGGAGATCTCCAGCAGGGTGAACCCGATTTACGGTCCGATTCATCCCCGAAGACCGGACAACATCCTTCGTAGGATGGTCAGGGGAATGGTGCCAAGGAAGAAGCCCAAGGGGGCCACAGCCATGAAGCGGCTGAGGGTGTACATCGGAAGACCTTCGGAGTTGGAGACCAAGAAGCTCACCACCTTCGAGGACACCAGCGCTTCCAGGCCCGTCCCGGTCTACGTGACCATGGCAGAGCTCTCCAAGAGTCTGGGGTGGAACGAATAGACATGGTGAAAGAGACCAAACCCCCTGTCAAGAAGTCGCCAAAGCTATACTCAGGGGCTAGGAAGACAGCCAGGGCCACTGCGGCGATCTCTCTGGGTGCAGGTAGAGTCCGGGTGAACGGGACCCCGGTCGAGCTCTGGGAACCTGAACCGGCACGGCTACACCTTCTCGGCCCTGTATTGGTGGTCGGGGACCTGAGGGACAAGTACGACCTCGACGTGAGCGTGTCCGGGGGAGGATTCATGGGACAGGCCGACGCGGCAGCGATGGCCATCGCCAGGGCCTACGTGGACCAGGTCCGGGGGAGCGAGCTCAGGGAAAGGATGAATGCATACAATAAATACCTGCTTTCGGGCGATCCTCGACAGGCGGAGCCAAAGAAGTTTGGAGGCCCTGGTGCAAGACGTAAACGGCAAAAGAGCTATCGGTGACCTGACATGATGATCCCCATTCGCTGTTTTACCTGCGGGACACTTATCGGTGACAAGTTCAACGCTTTCCAGTCGAGGGTAAGTGCCGGTGAAGACCCGGCCAAGGCCCTCGACTCCCTTGGTTTGAAGCGCTACTGTTGCAGAAGTATGCTGATATCCTCCGTGGACGTCATCGACCAGGTCCTCCCCTTCTACTCCAAGAAGGGAGAAATCCCGTAGCTGCATCGACCATGTCTGAGTTCGAAGAAGACGAGGAAGGTTCGGCAGATACCGAGGTCGTGTACCAGCTCTCCGAGAAAGCCCTACTTGCCACAGGAATCAGGATAGGGACCCCGGTCAGAACGAAGACGATGGAGAAGTTCACCGCCAGGCCCCGTCCGGACGGGCTGCACATGATAGACTACGCGAAGACCCTCGAGAGGATTGACGTCGCCGGGAAGTTCATCGCAAAGTCGGGGGCCCAGAACACCGTCGTCTACACCAGCCGCGAGCACGCGACCGTCGCGGTGGAGAAGTTCTGCGAGCTGACCGGGGCTCTGCCACAGATCGGGAGGTTCATGCCTGGGACCTTCACTAACCCGCTTTATCCCGGCCACCTTGACGCGGAGCTTGTAGTAGTCGCAGACCCGATGTCCGACACCCAGGCCATCGTTGAGGCGGGGAAGCTCGGGATCCCTGTGATTGCTGTATGCGACACCGACAACATCACCGACGACATCGACCTGGTCATCCCGGGAAACAACCGGGGGCGCAAGGCAGTCGCCGCAATCTTCTGGCTCCTCGCCAGGGCGACCCTCACTCATGCGGGGCTCATTGCTTCGGACCAGCCCATGAAATACTCGATCGAGGACTTCGAGACGAAGATAGACGAGGAGGAGAAGGCCGAGATGCTTGAGGAAAGAACCCCGGACAGGCGCGACTGATCCCAGACTTCCGGTGAGGAAGCCTGCAGTGGCTGGCTCCTTCTATCCCTCTTCTCCTGAGACCCTTACAAGAGTCATCGACTCCTCCTATACACATCCGCTTGGCCCCGGTTCCAGCCCTCCTGGACCGCCTGGGGACTCGAATGTTGTGGCCGTGCTGGCCCCTCACGCCGGCTACGAGTACTCCGGGCCCGTGGCCGCTCACAGCTACCTTCACGTCTCTTCGCTCCGCGACCCTGATCTTCTGGTGGTGGTGGCCCCAAACCACTACGGCATTGGAAGCGGGGTCTCCACCTACAAGGAAGGATACTGGGAAACTCCTCTGGGGAGGCTTCTGGTTGACTCCCAAGCCTCCAGCGCCCTCGTCAAGGCCGGGGTCGCCTCCTACGATCCCGACGCCCACAGACTGGAGCATTCTCTAGAGGTGCAGCTCCCCTTTCTCCAAAGGCTCTACGGGGATTCGGTCCCCCTCCTGCCGATCTCCCTCGTCTTCCAGGACTCGGACACCACGGAGGCGGTTGCCGAAGCGCTCGCCCAAGTTCTGCGGGGAAGGAAGGTGGTACTCGTGGCGTCGTCAGATCTCACTCACTACGAGCCTGCGGAGGTGGCCAGGGCAAAGGACATACCACTGCTCGAGAAGGTGACCAAGATGGACGTCGACGGGTTCTACTCCACCCTCGAAAGGCTCCAGGTGACCGCCTGCGGGTTCGGGGCCATTGCAACCGTCATGCGCACCGCTTCATCCCTTGGCCTTCGCCACGGGGAACTGCTGAAGTACGCGACGAGCGGGGACACCACTGGAGACAACCTTCAAGTGGTGGGTTACGCTGCCGCCCGATTCGTCAGCCATTGAAGGCCATCGCGGAAGCTCCCTCAAAGGTCATCATCACTGGGGAGCACTTCGTAGTCCATGGGGCCTGGGCCCTCGCGGCGGCCATCCCCCGTACTGTGACGGTTGAGGTGGAGGAACACCAAGCGTTCTCAGTTAGGTCTAGGCTCTATCCCGGTTC
>DATFYS010000011.1:0-3765 GCA_035314885.1 Nitrososphaerales archaeon
TGGCGGGATACAGGCTGACAATGGTACATGCCAAGGTGAATGAAGAAACCACGTTGGCCGTAGCTAGGCTGTACGCGGAACTCTCCCGGAGAGCAGACCCAACGGGAATCGCCCTCGAGGTGCTTGTCGGGGAGGATGCAGGGAGGATTGTCAGCTGGGCGCTGCTGAATGAAAGGAAACCTGTCTTCGTGGGGTCTCACTCTGGTTGTGGCGACCTGAGGCGGGCACCTGCTGGGACGATGGCTCCCCTGTACCTTGCTCAAGAGGAATGGTTCCGCTCCGAGATCTCGAAGCTGTCCCTGAAGCCTCACCTCGGGCAGGTCGCCCCGTCAAACGGTTCGGCTCCCCCGGACGAGACCCTGAGCTTCGGAGGTGCGCGAGCCGACGTCAGCGGGGTGCTTGACGGGCTCCGTGTGCGGACAGCACCAGGGCGCTGAAGATCTCTTTCCTTGCATCGAATGTGGCTGCCCACACTCCCAGTTTTCGCGCCCTCTCCGCGAACCCTCCCTCGAGCATCGTTTCGATGGCCTCCCGGAAGCGAGGAGGGGTCGCCTCATCCTGGGAGAGCCTCATTGAGACACCGAGTTTGACGGCCTTGCTGGCGTTGCCGTCCTGCTCAGGCTGCCTTGGAATCGGGACGAGGAGCGATGGCTTCGATGAGACGAGCGCCTGGCCGATGGTTCCGTGACCCGCCCTGGACACCACCAAATCACAGGTCCGGAAATAGTAGTCGGCGATGCCGCACCACCCATAGTACCATCCTCCGGGGACCTTCGTCGCTACGGAATCTGCTGTGGGACTCCCGGCAGAGATCACGAAGGAGTAATCATCCGACATTGTTCTGGCGCACTCCATCGCCTGCCTTAGGAAGGATGGGCGCGTCTGAGGTGGGCCGGAGACCTGCCAGAAGATCCTTCGACGGCTTCCCTGGGCGAAGTCAAGGGCTGCTTCGTCTGGCTCTCCCCTGGCGGAAGATGACAGGAACCCGACATACTTCGTCTTCTGTATGTTGGTCCCCCAGAGGTTCCTCTCGCTGATCGTGAAAGGCGGAGGGAGATCGGGAAGGAGGATCTGGTCGCTGAGCTCCCAGAGCCGTCCCATGGCGGTCGAGGTCCCAAAAGAAAGGAGCCTCGAGGGAATGCCCGCGTTCTGCTGAGGGCTCGTCAGGTTGAGCTGGTTCAGGACAGTGCATACCGGAACCCTTAGCGTCTTTGCCGCCAGCACGGTGGACAGCGCGGAATCACTGAGGACGACGTCGGGCGAAAAACGAGCGATGTTGGAGATCTCAAGGACAACCTGGTGGTATGTCCGGGCAACCAGCGAGGGAGAAGCGATGAGGGTCTGCTTCAGAGCGAACTCCCCTGTGTCGGAGTAGCGGACGTCTGCGAGTGGAAGTACGTTGCAGCGATAGCCTGCCTTCTCTATCAGGGCCGCCACCTCTCCGGACGAAGATAGCTCGACCTCCCACCCTTGCGACCTCAGCTCCCGGGCAACCTCCAGCATCCTGCTGGCGTGCCCGAGGCCCGAACCGAAGCAGCCGATGTATGCTCGCACCCTAGGGGCCCCGCGGGATGACCCTTGAGACCCCCCCATGGGGTTTGGCTTCTGCGAAGATATCCGCCTGGAACACCTGGACCTTCGTGTCGCCATCGAGCCAGGCGTCAGGGGGAAGGCCGGCTTTCAGACATGTCTGCGACAGGAAATCGGTGGAGTCCAAGCCGAATTCGGTGGCTACCTGGGGGAGAAGAAGGCCGCTGGTGAATGAGTTCGAGACGATCAGCCCGTCGGTCCCGACCCTGACCCTTGAAGGGAGCGTTCGCCTTTCCTTGACTGCGATCTCGGAAGGTGGAGTCAACACGCTCACTTCGACCACGATTGAGTCCAGCTCCCCTGGCACGACTGGAGGGAAGCGGGGGTCTTCCGAAGCAGCCGCGACGGTTGCCTCCCGGATGGCGCGGCCCAGTGGGTAGGTGGGGTACGGGAAGCCGATGCATCCACGGAGTCTTTCTTCACCTTCAAGGAGGTTCAGAGTAACGAAAACCCCTCTCAGCTCGGAGAAGATAGGGGGAGTTGCTGGCAAAGGTGGCATGGGGCCCCCTCTGACGTGCGCCTCAAGGGACTGCCTCGCCAGAGCGACCGCGCCTCTGCCTTCTTCCTGAGTCAACGTCATCAGGAGTCCTGCTCCAGGCGCTTCTCAAGCCACCTTAACTTTTTCCAGTGGCTTCCTCTCCAGTAGACCATTCCGCAGAGGACGCAGCGGTAGAAGAGCCTGTGACGGCTCAATACCCCCGCGGGGAGCCTGTTCGCTAGCTCTGACCTGGGGCTCCTTTCGAGATTGCCATTGCATAGGGAGCAGCGGGGAGGACCCCTCACCAGGACGAGCCCCTTTGCGTCGGCCGCAAACCTCAGCGAGACGAGTCTCTTGCTCTCTTTGCTCCCCATTATCACCAGGGACATGATCCGGCGGTTGTCTGCACGCTCCGACAAGGCGCGATCGGATGTCAGGAGGACTCGTCCTTCGGAGGCCGCCAACTCCAGAAGAGTAGAATCCTCACCGTCTTTGTAATAGATTGTGTCGAAACCGAAAGCTCTGAGCTTCCTGGCCAGCGAACCCAGCATGGCATCGGCGACTAACCTCGTCGGATCATGGGCCCGACGCCGGCTCGAGCTAACGGCCCGCCTCGGCTCCTTTGACAGCAAGGTAGAGCTTCCTTGCCGACGGATCATCCTCGAAGTGCCTCCTTATGGGGCCAATGACCTGGTCCAGGCCCTCCCCAACTCCTTTCTTGAGGTCAGCCGGATGCAGATTACCGGCCCTGTAGGAAGCTTCGAGTTCTGGGGCAGAGAATAATTCTATGTTCCCTCCATATTTCGCCTCTCGTTCGATCTTCAGGGACTTCAACCTCCTGAAGAGGATGTAGCGGGAGTATTCGATAAGTGGGTTCCCCTCAACAACCTTCGGAGGACAGTAGGCGGTGCCGAGTTTGGCCATTATCACCTGCTTGGAGTCGTGCACGAAGATTGACGTTTCTGGCTTACTCTTGCTCATCTTGCTGGAGATCTCTGCGTCCACAGCCCCGTTCTCGTCGTATCCCTCGAGCTCCTTCTTTCCCTGCAACCCCATCAACATGTGATGATGGACCGCCACGGGTTTCTTCCACTTCATTCTGTCGGCTACCTCCCTCGCCAGGATGTTCGCGCGGCGCTGGTCCAGACCAAGCTGGCAGATGTCCACATCCAGCCAGAATATGTCCGCGACCTGCATCATCGGATAGAAGAGCTGCGCCGTCTGAACGAGGTCTTTGGTGGTACGGCCCATGATGGTGATGGCCCTCTGGGTCCGGGCGAGGGTGGAGTTCTGGGCGACGACTATCACCTTCTTCCAGTATTCTTCATTCTTGGCGGCGTCGCTGGTCCAGAGTATCTCGACCTTGCTCATGTCGACTCCGGCGGCCCGCCACACTTCAATGAAGTACTTCCCCACCTGCTGGATGGCCTCCAGGTCTCCCCCCATCTTGTTGTTCACCCATCCGAACCAGTCGGCTATCCAGAGCTTCATGCGGACCCCGGCCCTCAGGAGGTCTTCCACCAGAATGGGCCTCAGGACCCCGAACGGGAGGTGAGCCAA
The DNA here is from genome assembly GCA_035314885.1 of Nitrososphaerales archaeon. Classification (GTDB taxonomy): domain Archaea; phylum Thermoproteota; class Nitrososphaeria; order Nitrososphaerales; family Gagatemarchaeaceae; genus UBA183. The sequence goes on from DATFYS010000011.1 coordinate 3,629, forward strand.
ACCGCTTGGTTCAAAGCCGTCGTAAGCCGTTGGGTGATTGTTGGTCTCCAGGAGAGTCCGCAGTTCACCTTCAGTGATGATCTCCTCGCCGACCCCTCTGACGAGATTGTATCTCTCTTCTAGGTCCAAACCCTGCT
>DATFYS010000012.1:0-10759 GCA_035314885.1 Nitrososphaerales archaeon
ATGATACTTGTCATCGTCTACATCGAAGGGATCCGGATCGAGCTCCCGATAACCTCCATCAGGTACCGCGGATTCCAGGGAGTTTACCCCATCAAGCTTCTGTACGTCTCCAACATCCCTGTCATCCTCGTCTCAGCCCTGGGAGCGAATGTCACATTCTTCACCAGAATACTGCACAACTACGAATGCGCGTCTGGCGTCTGTCCGACGGGGAGCTGGATCAACTACCTCGCCGTCTTCAACGCCAACTCCACTTCCCAGTACCCCACGGGAGGCTTCGCCTACTACATCACACCTCCGCAGGGAGTCAACCAGACAATCGCCGATCCTGTTCATTCGATCATCTATCTCCTGTATCTTGTGGGCATGGCGGTCATCTTCGCGAGGCTCTGGGTGGAGATAGGCGGGCTCAACCCGAAGGCAGTAGCCAAGAACCTCATGGATGCCGATGTCCAGGTCCCAGGTTTCAGGCGGACCGGCCTCTCGATCGAACAGATGCTGAACAGGTACATCCCCACCCTTACGATCATCGGGGGAATCTTGATCGGCCTGGTAGCCGGTGTTTCGGACCTGTTCGGGGTCTTCGGTTCAGGGATCGGAATCCTCCTCATGGTCGACATCATTCTCCAGTACTACCAGATGCTGCTCAAGGAACAGGTCGAAGAGATCTCGCCTGCCCTTGCGGGGCTGATAGGAGCTGGCTGACAGGGTGAAGATGCGGGTCGTTGTCCTGGGGATACCCGGGGTCGGTAAGACCACGGTGGTCCAGAAGCTAGTTCCGATGCTCCGGGGTGCGAAGCTCGCCAACTTCGGGTCAATAATGTTCGAAGAGGCGAAGAGGAGGAAATGGGTCCGCGATCGCGACGGGATGCGGAAACTCCCCGTGCAAAAACAGAGAATCCTCCAGGAGAGCGCCGCCTCCAGGATCTCCCGGATGAAGGAACCGGTTGTGCTAGTTGACACACACCTGTTCATCCGCACTCGCGAAGGGTTCTGGCCTGGGCTCCCGTTCGAGATGGTCAGGGTGCTGAAACCTACTCACCTGGTCCTCGTGGAAGCGAGCACCGACGAGATACTTTCGAGAAGGACCACAGACAACCTGAGGGAACGGGACTCTCTCACGAGGGAAGAGCTTGCTGAAGAGAAGGCACTTGCAAGGACCTTCCTGGCCGTCTCCTCGACTCTTACAGGAGCCCCCATGATGTTCGTAAACAACGCCGAAGGGAAAGCAGACGAGGCTGCCGCCGCTGTGGCCAAGGCGCTTGGGAAAGGATAGCCTTGAAGTCCCGCCTCTCGCTCCTCTTCTCTGCCCTCTTGCTCTTCGGCACCCTGGTCGCTGTGCCGTTGCCTGTTTCTGCCGCGTCGGGATTGAACGCCCAGCTCAGCCAGCAGTGCGTCTTCGTCCTCCAAGGCGGACCAACAGTCCATGACAACCTGACGATCACGGGACCTGGGGGGTCTTCTCCCCTTAACGTGTCACTGGCCACACTCGGTTCGATCCCGACAAATTCCAAGATGATCCTCACACCGATTCAGGGCAGGACTCCGTTGACCGTCGACATCGCGGTCCGGGCGAACTCCACCACGCCTGTCGGAGCCTATCAGGTGGGGGTCTCAGCCGTCTCAGGGCTGCTCTATCATGTTACTCTGTTCACCCTACGCGTAGTGACCTCTCAGGCGTCAGAGTCGTCAGGGTGCAATCCGGAGGGGCTCCCTCTTCCCGAATCAACGGTGGTGGTAACCCTGACTTCAGTGGGACTCGGACTCTTGACCCAGTTGGTAACCCGTAGGTTCGTGGACCTGAAAGCGGAAAGAAGGATGAAGGCAGAGGTCGCGGCCTTCAACAAGGAGAAGAGGGCGGCCACCGTGGCCAAGGACAAGGCGAAGCTTGAGAAGATAAAGAAGAAGGAGCTCCCCATGAGGCAGTCGCAGTCCAAGGTCCAGCTGGCCAGGACGAAGGTCACATTCATCACAATCGTCCCACTGTTCCTCGTCTATTACCTGATGGCATCTTTCCTGGGGGGATACGGATCCATCGTGGCCGTCTCCCCCATCCCCATCCCAGTCCTTGTGGGAACGAATGGCGAGATGGTGCTGATCTGGTGGTACATCCTGGGATCGTTCACACTTTCCTCCCTTCTCAGCAGACTACTGCACACGAACACGTAGCATCAAGCAGATGAAGGCCATCATCGTCTCAGGGATGCCTGCCGTCGGCAAAACCACGGTTTCCAGACTTGTCGCCGCAACTTTGCGGATGCCCATAGTCGGGGGCGGGGACGTCCTCAAGGAGATGGCTGTCGAGGAGGGGTATACCCCTGGTGGCGAGGACTGGTGGGACACCGGCGAAGGGATGAAGTTCCTCGACGAGAGGAAGCACCAGTCAGGGTTCGACAGGGATGTGGATGCCAGGCTTCTGAAGAAGGCCGCCGCAGGAAACGTCGTGATTACGAGCTATCCAGTTCCGTGGCTCACGTCAGAAGGGATCAAGGTCTGGCTCTCGGGAGACGTGAAGAGCAGGGCCATTAGGATGGCAAGGCGTGACCATCTCCCGGTATCCAGGTGCCGGGCGGTCTTGTCAATACGTGACCGGGAAAACTACGCCCTCTACAAGAAGCTCTATGGGATCGAATTCGGCAAGGACCTAAAGCCCTTCGACCTCGTCGTTGACACCAACACCATAGACGAATCCAGGGTAGCCCAAATAGTAGGGCGATTCATCAAAGGCAGAGGGAACTAGAGTGAACACTCCCAGGATGGTGGTGCTGGACGAAGAGCCCACCGACCCCGCCCACGGTTGGCCTTCCGACCAAAGACCGGTTGCGGCGCTCCTGGAATACGGCCTGATCCCCCTCGACAAACCAAGAGGTCCCACCAGCCACGAGGTGGTAGCCTGGACGAGGCGGATGCTGGGGGTGGAGAAGGCGGGGCACAGCGGAACGCTCGATCCTCCGGTATCAGGGCTCCTCCCCGTGGGGCTCGGGCAGTCGACCAAGGCTCTGAGTCTCCTCCTCCTCTTCCCCAAGGAGTATCGCGGCGTGATGCGCCTCCACTCCTCGGTCCCCCGGAAGCAGCTTGAGGCCGCGGTGTCCGAGTTCACGGGGGAGATATTCCAGAGGCCCCCTCAGCGCTCCTCCGTCAGCAGGCAGACCCGAACCAGGACGATCCACGAACTCGAGTTGACCGAGTCGGAAGGCAACCTGTACCTCTTCAGGTGCCTCTGCCAATCGGGGACATACATCCGCAAGCTAGTCTACGACATCGGAGAGGTCCTCGGGGTCGGTGCAACGATGGTGGAGCTGCGTAGGACCAGGGTCGGTCCTCTCAACGAAGGCCAGGGACTGACGACACTGCACCAGCTCAACGACGCCCAGTTCAGGCTCGGCCAGGGAGACGAATCCCAACTCCGGAAGTCGGTCCTCCCAATCGAGACGTCACTGGGGGACACGGCCCGAATTGTAATCCGCGATTCAGCCGTTGATGCCGTCTGCCATGGGGCTCGCCTTGGAATCCCCGGGATTCTGGCGGTGTCGAAATCGATGACCAAAGGGGGTCCCGTCGTCATCATGTCTCAGAAGAACGAACTCGTCGCCCTGGGGACCTTGCTCCTGTCCGGCGAAGAGATACAGACGATGAAGCGCGGACTGGCCGCGACCACAGACAGGGTGGTGATGAAGGCAGGGACCTACCCGAAACTCTGGAAGAAGAAACAACGGGAACGAGTTGCCAGACCGGACACCAGAAACGCAGGTTAGGTTTCAAGCGCCCTGGTGCCGGCCCGCGAACGCTGGGATCGCCTAGCCTGGTAGGGCGCAGAACATCCGTGCGTACGCCTGGAAAGAGACCGCCCAACGAACCTGTTTGTGAATGGTAAGTTTGATTGGAGTCCGCACTCCTGCTTTGAACTCAGGAAACCGTTTCTCCACCAAGAGCGCACTAAGATGGTCGATTGGAATCCCCCTCTCACAGATATATGGAGTGTTCCTGCTGCCTATCTTGACGGTTAGGAATCCGTTCCCTGGACTCGGGAATCGAGGAGTGCTTCCTTGATTTGATTGTGTGGCGTTGCGAGAAAACGAACTTGCAGGTTGCCCCAGGCCAACGACCAATACGCTTTCCCCCAGAGAATTGTTTCGTCTAATAGCTTGCAGTCAAAGGAGAGCAACAAAAGGAGGGGGATAATCGAAACTGAAGCGCCGGGGGTGGGATTTGGACCCACATCCCGCGTTAGCGAGACAGGCTCACCAGACTTGGCTTTCCAGGCTCGCGCCGACAGGTGTCTGCGCCCTACCAGGTTAGGCGACCCCGGCAGAAAGACGTCCAGATTATGAGGTTAAAAACGTGGGCAGCGATAATCCCCTGAGTTTGGTTCGGAATGCAAGAAGGTTTGGAGAATAGCGGGTCAGGGTCGACTTTGCCTCGGGTTCGGACGCTCTCAGTAAACGCCGTAAGTGAATGGAGCCTAGCGACGTCGAGTGCAGGATACTGATTCTAATCTGAGAGTCGGCCCCACCTTCGACGACCTACTTTTGCTTCCCAATTGCTCCGAGCTCAGGTCTCAGAAATACGCGGAAACCCGCACGCGGTTCTCCAAACGGGCCCCGATGACCATTCCAAACGTTTCTGCAAACATGGACACAGTCACGGAATCGGGAAAGGCCGTCGCGCTGGCCCGTCTAGCGAGAATGGGGGTAGCCTAGCGCGCCAAGCCTGTCTGTGCTAGGACCTGAAGACCCAGCTGAGGTCAGGGGGGTCTGCCCGCTTCTGCACCATCTCGTTCAGGGCGTGGGTCACTATGGGGAGCGCGAGGGTGATGTCCGCGTAGAGTGTCGCCTTCCTTGCCTTGGATGAGATCTTCCCCCAGCTTATCGCCTCCTCGAGTGTGCACCCGGAAAGACCACCCCACTGGGGACTGTCAGCGGTAATCTGGATCGCATATTCGTGAGGTGTTTCGTCTTTACCTCCTAGGGAGAGCGACTTTATGATGGTGGACAGCTGGATGGTGTCCTTCGGGACGCCTCCGCCAAGGTAGACGACCCCCGTCTTCTTGGCCCTCTCTGCTATCCTGGCAAGTTCCTCCATGTCCTTCGTCTGGTCGAGCCTCACCATCTTCCCCTTCTTTCTGGCGAGCAGGCTCAGTGCGACCCCGTAGCCACTGTCTATTAGGCCAGGGGAGTATATGGGGACCCCACTCTCGTAGGCCGCAGCCACAATGCTGGGTATTCCCTTCTTGGAGAGGTACTCTCCAAAACCATGCAGGAACTCCCTGGTGGAGTAGATCTTGTCGGGATCCAAAGTGCTGGCGAACTTGTATATCGTGTTCTCCAGCTTCCTGTACTGCATCTCGTCAGCATACACGTCATAGAACCTGTCAATCTTCATCCTGAGCAGCTCCTCGTCGTCGGCCAGCCAGGTCCCCTGGTAGTAGTGATAACCCAGCGCTTCGAGGATGTCTTCTGATATGTTCGCTCCCGTGCTCACAAGGACGTCCACATACCTCTTTTCTATCAGCCATCTCAGCAACTTCCACTGGCCGGTGGTGCTGAGCGATCCGGTCATCCCAAGGAAGATGGTCAGGTTCTTCTCCCTTGCCATTTCCGCCCAGATTCTGGCCACCTCTCCCAGTTTCTTGCCTTGGAAGCCGGTCTGCGCCATTTCTCCTAGCAGGGCGGAAACGCTTCTCTTGCGGACGTCGATCGTCGCGACGGGTCTTGACAGGACCTCCTTCTTGGATACCACGGCGAGGCTTCTGGAAAATTCACTTAATTGTCTTACTGGCCGGCCCGACCCAGCAACTCCGCTGGATTTTCACTTGACAGTGACTGACTTCGCCAGGTTCCTCGGATAGTCGGGGTCGTTCCGTCTGGCGAGGGCCATGTGGTACGCCAGGAGCTGAAGCGGGACAACTTCCACCACAGGCATGAACTTCTCCTTCACCTTCCGGACCCGAAGGTAATGCCTGTACACCTGGTCTTCGACATCCGACACTCCGATGACGTCCGCTCCCCTTGCCTTCAGCTCCTCCGCGTTTGACAACGAGTCCGAGTGATTCGGTCCTTCGGGATTGATGACCACCACCGGGGTCCCTTTCTCGATCAGGGCGATGGTCCCATGCTTGAGCTCGCTGGCGGGCATCCCCTCAGCGTGGATGTAAGACAGTTCCTTGAGCTTGAGCGCACCCTCCAATGCCACGGGACTCTCGTAGCCCCTGGCCACGAAGTAGAAGTCCGGCCGGTCCCTATACAGCTCCACCAGTTCCTTCACCTTCTTCTCGGTTCCCAGCGCATCCTTGACGGCCTCGGAAAGCTCCTTGATACCGTTCGTCCGCTTCTGCCCCAGCACCGCGTCCACCACGATATCCGCCACCACTATCTGGGCGGTGAAGCTTTTGGTGGCAGCCACCCCCACCTCAGGGCCGCAGTTCATCAGCAACACCTCGTCGCTTTCCCTGGCTAGGGTCGAGCCGGCGGCGTTGACTATGGAGATGACCTTCGCTCCCAGGGCCTTTGCCTCCTTTACAGCCTCGATGACATCGGCAGTCTCCCCGCTCTGCGACAGCACCACGACCACCGAACCCTTTCCCAGAAAAGCGGCGTGCTCCTTCAGTTCCCCAGACACCACCGTGTCGCATTTCATCCGTGCCTCCTTGTTGAGCCTGTACTTCATCAGCAACCCCGCGTGGTAGCTCGTCCCCGAACCCGTGATGTAGAGGGACTTCGCCCCCTTTATCACGCGGGCGAAGGACTCCACCTTCTCCTGGTCCTGGGTCGCCGCGGCTACCACCGTCTGCGGCTGCTCGTTGATTTCTTTGAGGGTGTAATGGGCGTAATCTCTCTTCGAAAGGTCTCCCAGTTCCCAGGCAACCTGCGTGGGCTTCCGGTGAACCTCCTTCCCTCCTGGTCCCAGTATCTTCAGATGGTCTTTCCGTATCTCGGCCACCTCGTAGTTGTCCAAGAAGATGGTCCTGTCAGTATGCTCGATGAACGCCAGGACGTCGCTGGCCACGAACATCTTACCTTCGCCGATTCCCAGGATTAGAGGCGCGTCCTTTCTCGCCCCTATGAGCACGTCAGGCCTGTCCTGGAACATCACGACAATCGCGTACTGTCCCCTAAGTTTCTTGGTGGCCAGAACCGTCGCCTTCAGGGGGTCTTTCACTCGTCTGTACTCCTGCTCGATCAGGTGCGCGATGACCTCGGTGTCGGTTTCACTCCTGAACGTGTGCCCCCTCGCGGACAGGACCTTCTTCAGAGGGAGGTAGTTCTCGATGATTCCGTTGTGGACCACCGCAACCTTCTCCCTGCACGAAGTCTGCGGGTGTGCGTTCCGATCTGTCACCCCTCCGTGTGTGGCCCAGCGTGTGTGGGCCATCCCCGTGTTCCCCTTTAGCTTCGAAAGACCGAATCTTGCTTCGATCTCGCCCACCCTGCCAGCCCCCTTCCTGACCAGAATTACTCTGCCGTCGCTGGTCGACATCCCCGCGGAATCGTAGCCTCTGTACTCAACCCGCCGCAGCCCTTCCAACAGGATCCCTGCGACTGGCTCTTCGGCAACGCAACCGACTATGCCGCACACGACCCGTTCCCAGAGTGCACTGGCTATAAGTTCCGCAAAACGGAATCCTGCACCGCACCAAATCTCTTCTGTATGGTCCGTTCTCCTCGGAGCATCATGGGTGACCGACCATACAAAATCGTTTAGTAGTAGTCATCATCTCCCGCCTCTGTGCGCAAGGAGAAACTCCTCTTCGACCCCAAATCCCGGGAAGGTTCGGCTAAGCGAGTCATCGCCTCAGACACCCCCGAAGGATTCCGCGCCGCATCGGGGAAGGTGGGACAGAAGATTTTGGCGGCACTGGCGTCGGGCCCCAAGTACCCAGCAGAGATGGCCCGGGCCCTCGGGGTTCACTATCAGACAATGTATTACCATGTGGGAGCGCTCGAGAAGGCAGGTCTCATCACCAGGGTCAAGCGGGAGACCATCAGGGGTGGCGAAGCCAGGCTCTTCGCGCTTACCGCCGATGGGTACGCCGTCGAGTTCCCAGTGAAGGGGGAGAAGATACCGTCTCTCCAGGCGTCCGGCCGCTCCAAGGTGCTGGGGCGGTTCCTCGACGAGTTCGTTCATGACAGCGAGTTCGACGGGTGGATAGTCGTCGGCTCTCCTCTTCAGCACGGTGCGGCGGGGACCCAGGCAAGGGACGGGCACTATGCCGTCCAGCTCGGCTTTGCACTCGGCCAGTTCGTCGCACTCCCGAGCCGTTTCCCCGTGAAGCTCGACGTCGACATAAGGTCAGAGAAGCTCCTCGAATCCAACCTGATTGTCGTGGGTGGCCCGCGGACCAACGTTGTTGCCCAGGAGCTGAATCCGGCCCTTCCGATAAGATTCCGTGAGGGAGGGTTCTGGGGCTCCATAGTGGACGAGACGGGCAAGTCCTACTCGTCTGAGCTGGACTGCATCGTGGCGAAAGTGAGGAACCCCTGGGACCACGAAAAGTGCTGCGTCATCGCGGCTGGGCTCACCGGGGCTGGCACCAAGGCTGCCATCATCGGCATCTGCAACTTCCCCGAAGTCATATTCCACGACTACAGTTCAGGAGACTTCGCTGCGCTGCTAAGGGGAATCGACAACGACGGGGACGGGAAGGTGGACTCGGTCGAAGTCGTCAGGCAGCTCTGATGCCTAGGCCCTTCTGCCCCTGCGACCGCCCTTCTTTCTGGTGGTATCGTGCGGGATCGGCGTGGCGTCTTCGATCCTCCCGATCCTGAAACCGGCCCTTGCTATGGCCCTGATGGCAGCCTGGGCCCCGGGTCCGGGGGTCCTGGGCCCGGTCCCTCCGACGGCCCTGACCTTGATGTGGACGGCGGTGATTCCCTTTGCCTTGGCGACGTCAGATGCAGCCGAGGCGCTCCTCATGGCCGCGTAGGGTGACGATTCGAACCTGTCTGCCTTGACATGCCTTCCTCCCGATGAGAAGGCGATGGTCTCGGCCCCTGTCAGGTCCGTGATGTGGACAATGGTGTTGTTGTACGAAGAGTAGATGTGAACGACCCCCCAACGGTCCGCCAGGACTTCTTCTTCAGTGGCCATCTTCTATCATTCCGCCTTTGCTTCGGCAGGCTGCTCCTGGGGGGCTTCTTTCTGTTCTTGGACTGCTTCCTTCCCTCCGATGAGAACCACGGTCCCTTCCTGCCGGGACTCGACTTCGTACCCTGGGATCGTGATCCTCCTGTTGCCAACCATCACGTGGCCGTGGGTCACCAGCTGTCGGGCGTGGAGAGGCGAAACGGCCATCCCTTTCTTGAAGACCATGGTCTGCAGCCTCCTAGAGAGTACGTCCTCCACAGTAAGGCTGAGGATGTCGTCGAGGGTCGCCTCTTCGGCAACCAACCCTCTCCTCCGTAGGCTGTCGAGGAGCTTCTTCTCTTCCCGCTGCCTGACTTCTGTGGTAGCAGCCAGGAGGGTTCTAGCCTGCTTCCTGACCGAGCTGAGCTGAGTCTGAGCTTTCCAGAGTTCCCTCTTGTTCCTGAGCCCGAAGGTTCCGAGCAGGTAAAGCTCCTGCGCCAGCTGATCCGCCCTCCAGGGGCTCCTGGGCCTGCTGTACCTCTTCCTCGCCTTCTTCGGGTCTCCCAAGCTCTACTTCTCTTCCTTGGCAGTTGCCGCCGCCTTGGCCGCAGCCACCAGGGTGGCCTTCCTAACACCGACGGTCCTTCCCTTCCTCCCTGTTGTCCTAGTCCTCTGACCTCTCACCTTCAAACCAAGGCCGTGCCTCACTCCCTTCCAGCTCTGAATGTCCTTTTCATCCTGGATGTCGTTCTTCTGAACGAAATCAAGGTCAGACCCCAGGAGCTGTTTCGACTCTCCGGTCTGAGGATCCTTTCTCCTATTGTAATACCACGACGGGAGCGAGGACCTCGTGGCGTTCACCACGGCGGCCTCCACTTCCTTCACCTGCTCCTCGCTGAGCATCCCAAGTCTCACCGACGGGTCAAGACTGAGTTTCGTAGTAACCATGTGAGCGAAGTTGTAGCCCACCCCCTTCAGGTCCGAAAGGGCCACTACCAGCTTCTTGCTCCCATCCAGGTCCTTGCCTGAGATCCTTACCAGGTGCCTGAATTCAGTCCCCGACATCTTCCGGGCTGCCCGACCTCTTCAGGTTATAAAGTCTTGGCGCTCTCATCTTGTGATTTTCCAATCCCCGGATGTCCGGGGGGTTCTTGGCCCATTTCATTCCAAAACTTTTTAACCGCGACTCGGTTCCGGCCGCCGAATCCCGGCGTTTCATCGTCATGAAAGTCATCTCAGGTGTGGTAAATGGTTAGGGCAAAGGTGTTGGAGGATACTGGGGACACCATCAGTCTCCAGCTGGAGGGTGTGGACCGCTCCTACGCCAATGCGGTCCGGCGCTTCTGCATCGCCGAGGTGCCGGCCATGGCAATTGATGACGTGGTGATTCTCGAGAATTCCTCGGTCCTCTATGATGAGATCCTTGCCCACAGGCTTGGCATGCTCCCCATCAAGACAGACCTGGAAAGGTACAACCTCCCCGAAGAGTGCGATTGCGGCAACCCCCTCGGGTGCCACAAATGCAGGGTACTCTTCGTCTTGGATGCCAAAGGAAAGGACAAGGTATCCACGGTCATGTCGGGTGACCTTGTCTCCGAAGACAGGGACATAAGGCCCGTGAGCGAGTCGATTCCTCTGGTAAAGCTGGCGTTCGGCCAGTCGGTCAAGCTCGAAGCGTACGCCAGGCTCGGAAGGG
>DATFYS010000013.1:0-3552 GCA_035314885.1 Nitrososphaerales archaeon
CTGGACATGGGGTTCATTGATGATGTTGACTTCATCCTCGGGAGGGTGCCTAGAGAAGCACAGATCAGTCTCTTTTCAGCCACCATGCCTGGGCCCATTGTTCGGATATCTAGGAAGTACATGAACGACCCGGCAATGGTGATGGTCGACATGAACGAACCTTCGGCGGAAACCCTAGAGCAGTTCTACGCGTGGGTCGAGCGTGATGGGAAGCTGCAGCTGCTGGTGGACATTCTGGCCAAGGAAAACAAGGGGAGTGCAGTAGTCTTCTGCAGGACCAGGAGGGGTACCATCCGGCTGGCCCGGGAGCTGGAAAGGCGTTTCATGGATGTCGTCGAGCTTCACGGCGACCTCACCCAGAATCAGAGGGACCGCTCCATGGAACTGTTCCGCTCTGGGAAGGCCGACGTTCTTGTTGCAACCGATGTTGCCAGCAGGGGTCTCGATGTGAGACAGGTTCAGTGTGTGGTCAACTACGACGTCACAGAAGACCCTGCCGTCTACTTCCACAGGGTGGGAAGAACCGCGAGAGCCGGGGACATTGGTAGGTCGTACACATTCGTCTCGAACGAGGATGCCGGGGAGTTCGGACGTATTCTCGCCATGGCGCGGTCCCCGATCAAGCCGCTGAGACCTGAGGATGCTACCAGGCCTCTCCCGAAGGCAGGCTCCTCAGCTCAAAGGCACGGTCGACCCTACCGCGGGGGAAGGTGGAGAAACAGGAGCGACGCCAAACAATGGAGGAGATACCGTTAAAATCAGCCTTCCTTCAGGACCGGTGGAACTAGATGGGTAAGCGAAAGGTACTGAGCGAGGCTAACCTCAAGGAGCTGGTCATGCCCCATCCGGGTGAGATCCTCGGGAGGGCGATCAAGATGACCGGAGGAGACCAGGTCATCGTAAAATGCGCCGACGGCGAGACCCGCCACTGCAGGATCAGGGGGAAGCTGAAGCGGAGGATGTGGATTCGCGAGGGGGACATCGTCCTGGTGGCTCCGTGGGACTTCGACAACAGGAAGGCGGACATACTATGGCGCTACATCAAGGCCCACGCCGAGTGGCTCCAGGTCAACGGATACCTGAAGAACGTCTAGGCGGTCTGCGACAACCCTAAACGCGTAGACTTTGGGCTCCCCGCCTATGGAGGAGCTCCCTGGCAGGTGGGCCCGGGCCGACATCCTCGTAGTGGGGGCGGGCATTCTCGGAGCCACCATCGCATACTGGATCTCGAGGCTCTACGACTGCGACATCGTGCTCGTAGACAAGGAAAGGAGAGTCGGCGCTCACGCAAGCACGAGGAACACGGGGGTGCTGCACCGCCCGTTCTATCTCAATCCAAAGAGTAAGCGAACCTTCGCGCGGGCGGCGGCAATATCATATCCGATGTGGAAGGCCCTTGCCAAGGAGGCGACCCTCCCATGGCTCCCCATCGGCACATTGAGCGTGGCTGTGAGCGACGAGCAGGTTGCAACCCTGCAATCCTACCGCGAATGGGGTCAGGAGAACGGAATGACCGCGGAAGAGGTCCCTCTTCTCGATGCTGCCGAGACCAGGTCCCTCGAGCCTGAGGTGAGCTGCAGAGCCGCACTCCACTCGACTACAGACGTGTCGGTCGACTTCGGGGACTTCACCCGCCACCTCGCAATGAAAGCCGAGAAGCAGGGGGTGAAGTTCCTCGGGGGCTTCGAAGTCCAATCCATGGACGACATGGGAGACCAGTTGGCCGTCAGGTTCAGGAAGAACGAGAGCTACGACGGGGTGGTCTGCCGGTTCATGATCAACGTAGCTGGCGGGGGGGCCCTCGAAATCGCCCATGAGCGGGGCCTTGCAAAGGGATACGCCGCCCTCTGCTTCAGAGGCGACTACTGGCTCGTGGAAGAGCCCTTCGCCTCCAAGGTCCGGAGGAACGTCTACACCCCTCCGCGGATTCCGGAATTCCCGTTCCTTGACCCGCATTTCGTCATCCGGCCGAGCGGAACCAGGCAGATAGGTCCCAACGCCGCCCTCGTGACGGGTCCCTATGTCTACAGCGGGTTCGGAATCAGCTCCCCTGGCAGTCTCTTGCGCCCTCCGATAGGCCCCAAGCTGGGTCTCCTCACCAACGGGACCTTCGTCTCGATGGTGGCCGGCGAATGGAGGAGCTCTCTCTCGAAGTCTGCCATGTGTTCTCGGGTGAACAAGTTCCTCCCCGGGCTCGACTCGCGCACCCTCCTCAGAAGGGGGATATCAGGGGTCAGAAGCAACGTCGTAGACGACCAAGGGTTCGTCCACGAGGCGGAAATCTTGCACGACGCCCGGAGTGTCCACGTCCTCAACTACAATTCTCCTGGAGCCACCGGAGCTCCCGCCTACGCCGCCATGCTCGTAAAGCAGATGCGGAGCGCGGGCCGGTTCGACGGGCTCACCAGGAAGGCCGAGCCTGTAGCGGAAACGTGGAGCTTCGACACGGCCGCCGATTTCGACTGATGTGTGACTTACTCCAAGACGTGAATGTTCTTGGCCGCCGAGATATCCTTGAGGATCTTAGGCCACACAGACACGCTTACCTCGCCGAGGTGGGCCTTCTTCAGGAGCAGCATGAAAGTCCTCGACTGGCCGATTCCTCCGCCGATGGATAGCGGTAGGTCCCCGTTGATTATCCCCTTGTGATAGTCGAAGTGCAGGGAGTCGAGCTGGCCGCTCATTTCCAGCTGCGTCCTTAGGCTGGCAGCATCCACCCTTATCCCCATGGAACTCAACTCGTGGCGCCTCTTCGTGACCGGGTTCCAGACCAGGATGTCCCCGTTGAGCCCGTGCATCACCCTCCCGTCATCGGACCTCGTCTCGGTGACCCAGTCGTCGTAATCAGCTGCCCTTAGTTCGTGGGGATGCCCGTCCTTCAGGACCCATCCTATCCCGACGATGAAGACTGCTGGATGCTTCTTGAGGACCTCGGTCTCCCTCTGCTTCCGCGGTAGGTTCGGGTACGTTTCCAATATGTCCTCTGCGTGCATGAACTCGATCTTGTCCGCCATGTCGGGATATTTCCCCCTCAACTTGGGATGCAACTCCTGCACATGCGTCTCAGCTCCCTTCAGGACCTTCCAGATCCTGTTCACAGTGTCTTTCAAGAAGGGTAGATTCCTCTGTTGCGCCGTGATCGCCCTTTCCCAGTCCCACTGGTCCACGTAGGCGCTGTGATCGTGGTCGAGGAAGTAGTCCTTCCTGACTGCCCTCATGTCGGTGCAGAGCCCCTGCCCCATCCCCATCCCGAGCTCCTTCAGCGCGGACCGCTTCCACTTCGTGGCGGCCTGGACGACTTGGGCGTCCATGGGGTGCTTGTCGTAGTCGTTGGAGATGTGGAACTGGACTGGAGTCCTGGTCCCGTCCCTGTCCAGCATGTCGTTGATTCCGCTTTCCGCGTCTACAATCAGGGGGACCGTGACCATCATCAGGTTGAGTTCCTTGCAGAGGTGCTTCTCGATGTACCCCTTCGCCTCGAAGATTGCCTTCTGAGTCTCCTTCCGGTCCAGAAGCGACCTGTATCCAGTGGGGAGTATCTTCTCGACCTCT
>DATFYS010000014.1:0-7711 GCA_035314885.1 Nitrososphaerales archaeon
TGGAACAACATCGAGGCCCAACCTCTGCGCCTCGTCAGCGGCGATGGCGCCCACTCCGCCCGCATTTGTGAGAATCGCGAGACTCTTCCCTGACACAGGAGGGAGCAGCGAGAATGCGATGCAAGCGTCGACCAGACCTTCTATATCGGGGACTTCAATCAGACCGGACTGTCTGAAGGCGGCCTGGTAGGCTTCGTAATCCCCAGCCATTGAGGCAGTATGGGTGAGGGCTGCCTTCGCGCCGACACTGGTCTTCCCGACCTTGAGCACTACCACGGGCTTTCTGTTGGCGGCTCTGGCCGACTCGCGCATGAAGCGCCTTCCGTCCAAGACCCCCTCGAGATAGAGCGCGATGACCTTGGTGTGGTCGTCGTCGGCAAAGTACCCAATCAGATCCTCGACGGAGACGTCTGCTTGATTGCCTGTCCCGACAATGGCTCTCAGCCCCACCCCGTTGGCTGCCAGCTCTTCGGATATCGTCTCGCCCAGGTGCCCACTCTGGGTTATGATGGCCACGCTCCCCTTCCGTGGCCTGATGAGAGAGGCCACATTCCTCCCCCCTGGAAGAGGCTTGGTGCGGGGAAGGAAGAGGGAGTCTACCCCGGAGCGAGTGTCGAGCAACCCGATGGTGTTTGGCCCCAGAATCCTCATTCCGGAGTCCGAAGCCGTCCTGGCCAATTCCATCTCCAGGTCTTTCCTCCCCGCCTCGGCGAATCCGCTCGTTACGACGACCGCCGCCTTGACGCCTGCCTCGGCCGCCTCTTTCACGACCGGGAGAGTCAACGACACCGGGACTGCGATGATCAGAAGGTCAGGGACCTCGGGAAGCGACCGGACTGACGGGTAGCAACGAACCCCTCCGACCCTTCGGTGCGCTGGATTGACAGGGTAGACGGAAGCCTTCAACAGACCCTTGGCGGCATTTTCGCGGAGGTTGGCGAAGATTATGGAGGCCATCTTGCCGGGGTCGACGGAGACCCCCGCGACCGCCACCGACTTCGGCTCGAAGAACCTCCTGATATTGCCCGAGGTGCCCACGCCCACAACCAACCTGATACATGACTTACATAAGCCATGACCGGGTCTCACGAACCGCGGGGCCCGAGGAAAGCCACTCCTCAGTCAACGTTGTTCAGGCATTGCTGGCCTCGACTGGGCCTGACCGAACCACGTAATGCCTGACCCCGGGTTCGAGCTCCAACAGGAACTTCTTGTCTTTGGGGTAGTACACCGCCTTCTCCATGTCTTTCCCGGCAAACCTCCGGATGTCCTTGCGGGACCTCCAAAGTGAGATGAGTAGAAATTCGGTGTTCTCCCCAAGGTTGCGGGTTAGGACGCAAGTGCCCAAGTTTCCTTTCGTCGACGCGTACTCCTTGAGCCCAGTCCTCTCCAGGTACCGCAGATAGGCAGGCGCCTTCCTGCTCTTTGTGGTTCCGCGCCAGATCCTTGCAATCATCGGACGACAGTTCCCTTCGCTCTATGGACTTCCTTCTTGTACTTCGGCTGGTAAAGTTCGACCTTCAGGTTGCCCGGCATTTGGAAGGAGGTCACGAACCCCCACTCCCTTCCTTGTATGCGCGATGTGAACTCCACCCCACGGGATTTCAACTCCTTGACCGTCTTGCGAATGTCGTCACAGTAGAATGACACGCTGTGGGAGGCCCTGCGCGACGGGTGGACACCCAGGTCAGCTTCGGGGACGTCGAAGATCAGCCAGCCGTCGCCCACGTCGGTATAGGGGAGCCCGAGCTTGTCCCGTATGAACGCGCGCACCTCATCGGGCCTTGGCGTGTAGAACAAAGCATGCATTCCCTTGATCATGTTTCCCACAGTGGTCTATAGCTTGACGTGCAAGGTGGCGACCATGAACGGATTGTCTGTGCAATGATAGATGAAGGTCCCAAGCACGTGCCGCGGGCCGCACCACCGACAACAATCATGATGAGAATAACAGCGAGAGACGAGGGAACCGCGCCAAGACGCCCCAAAAAATAGCCGACGTGGAAAGCGGTCAGCGTTTATTTTAGGCTTTTATAATGGATTTCAAGGATTCAGCGCGCGAATTTGGCGGAAGCTGGCCCCAAGGGATTCGGTCTTGCACTTTCTGTCGCGGTCGTCGCGATCTTTGTCGGCGTCGCAGCGATTGGTTTCGCCTACGAGGGGGCGAGCGCCCCCGTGGCTAGTCTGCAGTCCCAGATTAGTTCCCTGCAGTCTCAGGTCAGCGCCCTACCAAGCTCTCTGCAGATAGTGAATCAAGCGCCGCAGACAAGGAACATCATCATCGAATGGGAGGCCACGCTGCCCACGCTGCAGGACCGGTGGCTGCCGCAGGTCATCGTCGTGAATCAAGGGGACACCCTGAATCTAACGGTTGAAAGCAACGACACAGACGGAGCGCACACCTGGACCATCACTGCCCCAACGGGTCCTGGCGGAGCGCTCGAGGAGACGCAGCTCAACATGTCATGGGTGGGCCAATGGATGTACTTCCCACCGCGAGAATCCGGACCCCAGTTCGGGACCAAGATAACCGGCCCAGTCACAGGTTGCATGGTCAACGGACAGAGCACCCCTTGCAACACGATTGGTGGGTGCTCGATCAATGGAGAACCCATTGGACCGTGTACTGGTTCATTCCTACTGAGCGCCAACCAGACTGAAATTGCGTCGATAGAGGCGCACGTGACCATCGGCCCGTTGGCGACACCGGGGGTTTACAGATACTTCTGCTTCTACCACCAGGCGATAGGCATGGTAGGCTACCTCGTGGTTCTGCCCAACAGAGCCTCCACGGGATAGACGGCGCACAATCCTGTAGGAAGATTGGAGGACCCAGAGTCCTCCGGTTCTTTCGGATGGCAGGAGAGTAGTCCAATTTTTAATACGGAAGTGAAAAGCCGCCGTCCATGGCAGGGGGGCTCATCATCTTCTGCGGCATCCCGGGGACAGGCAAGACTACGATTGCCCGCCTCGTGGCAAAGACGAAGCCAGGCTCGGTTCACATCCAAACAGATGACATCCGGGCGATGATAGCGAAACCGACTTTCAGCTCCGAGGAGTCGGAGTTCGTCTATGTGTCTTGCGTTTCAGTTGCGAAGGAAGCTCTTGACCTGGGGTACACTGTGATAATGGATGCCACCTTTGGGAGCGCCAGGCGGAGGGAAGCCACCCTCTCGCCCCTCGCGGATCACTATTCCCGAATCGACTATGTCCATGTGGTATGTGATTTGGAGACGGCCCTGCGGAGAAACGCCGGGAGGGCCTCCACCGCCGTCGTGCCTGAAGAGACTGTCCGAAGCATGCTCTCGACGTTTGAAGCTCCCACGCCGGCCCTGACAGTGGACACCTCCAAGTTTACGGCTGAAGAAGCCGCTGGGCTCGTCGTCCGGGCTCTATTCTAGCCTAGGTCGGGACGAGAAGCGGGTCACGCAGGCGGGAGGACGTCTTCCTTTCCTTCCAGCATGTCGCGGTAATAGCGGCCGGAAGTCCTCCTGGTGAAGTAGTAGTCGTACAGGGAGACATGCTCGGTCCCGACCATCATGAGATACTCATGGATCCGCTGCGCCGCCTCCCTCCCCTTCGCCATCGCCTTCACGACAAGGCTTTCGCCCGTCACCACGTCTCCGGCGGCGAAGACCCCCGGCAGGGAAGTCATGCAATGGTCGTCGATGTTTATGGCTCCCTTCGACCCGGTCTGAATCCCGGCGACTCGCTGGAGGTAGGTGTTGGGGCCCCGCCCGATGGCCACGATCACCGAGTCGCAGCCCATGTCGATGGTTTCACCTGTGGGGACAGGGCTCCTTCTTCCGCTCGCATCGACGTCTCCGAGCTTCATAACGGACATCGTAGTCTTGGTGACGTGTCCTCCCTCGCCAACGTACGCCTTCGGTGCAAGGAGGAACTTCAGCCCGAGTCCCTCCTCCTTCCCCTCATCGATCAGCACTTCGTCGACGGGCATCTCGGCCTCCGTCCTCCTGTACACTATCGTGACTTCCCCACCCGTAAGCCTCAGGGCGGTCCTCGCGCAGTCCAGGGCACTGTCTCCCCCGCCGATGACCAGGACGCGCTTTCCGAGTTGGTATGTCGGTTTCTTCAGATACTCGCCAATCCCTTGGACGAACACATCCTCCAAGAACTTGTACCCATCGTAGACCCCTCCGAGGTCGGATCCTGGAGTGTCGAACTTCGATACGTCTTTGGCTCCGGTGGCTATCAGAACAGCATCGTGGTCAGAACCAAGGTCGTTCAGAGTGATGTCTTCTCCAACCCTTACCCCGGTCTTGATGCGAACCCCCATCCCGATGACTCGCGATGCCTCGTACTGGAGGACGTCCTTCGGGAGGTGGTAGTCTGGTATCGCATACCAGGCCGTGCCCCCGAGCACGGGGAGTTCTTCGTAGATGCAGACGGCGTGGCCATATCGTCTGAGGAGCTCGGCTGCCGCGAGCCCCGCGGGGCCGCCTCCAACGATGCCAACGCTCATTCCGGTATCCTTCATCGTTACCGGGTCGGGCTGTCTCGAGACGTTCCTCTCCCAGTCTGCGAGGAATCTCTGGACCATCCCGACGGCAACAGGCTCCCCCTGGCTCCCTACTACGCATGCGAGCTCGCAAAGGCTGTCGAGCTGAGGGCAACATCGCGCGGTGGTCCCCAGAAGTGCGTTGGTCTCCCTTATCCTATGGTATGCGGCTGGCAGGTCTCCCCTTGCAGTCGCTTCGCACATTCCCCGGATGTCCAACTGAAGGGGGCAGACGTCCATGCAGACAGGGTTGCCACAGTTGACGCACCTGCTGGCCTCAGTCATCGCCTCCTTCTGGGTGTAGGGTAGCTGCACCTCTTCGAACGTCTCCTTCCTCAGGCTAGCGTCTCGCTTAGGGAAGGGGAACTTCGACGCCCGTTCGGTCTGAAGAGACATACTCCCAACCCCGCAATTTTAGGTTCGCTAATAAGCGGGTAAGACAATTCTCAGCTTTGGTAGCGGGGGACCGAACCCAACCACTAAGGGACAGCCCTTAAATCGAATCCGGCGGGGCGCGAAAAATCACTTGAGAGTACAGGAATACCCCTCCGCGCCCCCATCCGTCAGGGAGTTCTCTGTCAGTGTCCCCGAGTTCTACAACTGGGGGTTCGACCTCGTGGACAGGTGGGGGAGGGAGAAAGGGGACGAGACTGCCCTCACGCTCTTCGACGATGACCGGGGAGTGTCAAGGTACACCTTCGCCGAGGTTGCCAGGAAGAGCAGCCAGCTTGCGAGGTTCTTCACGAACCGCGGGCTGAGGCGGGGGGACCCCGTCCTCGTGATGCTTCCCAACGTCTCCGGGCTCTGGCTGAGCGTAGTGGCCCTGATCAAGGTGGGAGCCGTGATCGTACCATCGGCGGCAACACTGACACCCAAGGACCTTGGATACAGGATTTCGGCGGCGAAGATCAGAGGGGTCATTACCAACAGCGGCAATTCCGAGAAGTTCACCGACGTCTTTCGTGAAGGGGAGGGGAGGCTGAGATTTCTGGCAGACGGAGATTCCGGGAAGGCAGGCTGGCTTTCACTGACTGAAGGTCTCTCCGAATCAGGTGAGGCCGAAAGGCCGAACACGAAGGCGAGTGACCCAGCGTTCGTCTACTTCACCTCCGGGACCGAGGGCCTCCCGAAAATGGTGGTCCACACGCATGCGAGCTACCCCCTCGGCCACCGAGTGACAGCCCTCTGGATCGGGATCCGGGAGGGAAGCCTCCACTGGAACATCAGCTCACCGGGGTGGGCGAAACATGCCTGGAGCAGCATATTCGCCCCGTGGAACATGGGGGCCGCGACGTTCTCCTACAATTACAAGGGCGGATTCGATGCCTCGAAGCATCTGAAGAGGATCTCCGAGTTCAAGGTGGAGTCTCTCTGCGCAGCGCCTACCATCTGGAGGATGTTCGTTCTGGAAGACCTCTCGAAGTACGATCTTTCAAGCCTGAGGAACGTGTGCAGCGCCGGAGAGCCCCTCAATCCGGAGATCATCGAGAGGTTCCGGAAGGCCACGGGCCTTACCATCAGGGACGGTTACGGACAGACTGAAACGGTGTTGTCTGTGGGGAACTTTCCGGGTCTGAGAATCAAGGAAGGGTCGATGGGTGTCCCTAGCCCACTGTATGACGTGGACGTTGTCGATGACAAAGGGACGGTGCTCCCGGTGGACGAGGAAGGGTTCGTTGCAATCAAGGTCACACCCAAGCCTTTCGCCCTCTTCAAGGAGTATGCAAACGACCCCCTGAAGACGAGTGAGGTCTTCCACGACGGTTGGTACTACACGGGAGACCGTGCGAGCAAGGACGAAGAAGGATACTTCTGGTTCGTGGGGAGGGCCGACGACGTCATCAAGAGCTCCGGTTACAGGATAGGCCCCTTCGAGGTGGAGAGCGCACTCGTGAAGCACAAGGCAGTGGCCGAGGCAGCCGTGGTTCCTGCACCTGACCCTGTGAGGGGGGCGGTGGTCAAGGCGTACGTGGTCCTCCGGAAAGGGTTCAGCCCGAGCCAGGAACTTGCAGACGAGCTAGGTGCGTTCGTTGCCAAGGAGACCGGGCCGTACAAGCACCCGAGGAAGATCGAGTTTGTGGACTCCCTGGAACCCGTGAAGACGATATCAGGGAAGATTAGGAGGAAGAACCTGAGACTGGCAGAATACGGGAAGGTCGAGAGGAGCGTCGAAGGATTGGAATTCTCGGTAAAATCGTTGCGGACAGGTTAACAACTCGATACAGAATCTGACCTGAGAGGGGTCAGACCTTTGCGGACGAATGCACATGCCCCATGGCATGTTCCAAAGTCCAGCCCCGATGGATTATCCCAGCTATGGCTCGGGTAATACCCTCAGGATTCTTGTTCTGCCAGATGTTCCTGCCGAAGGCAACCCCTGCCGCTCCAGCTTCCATGGAGTCCTTGACGACCTGTAGGGCCTGCCTGTCCGTCTTCATCCTGGGTCCTCCGAGCACTACGACCGGGACGGGACAGGATTCAACGACGTGCCTGAAGGAATCGACGCTTCCTGTGTAGAAGGTCTTGATGAAATCAGCTCCCGATTCGGCGCCAATCCTACTGTACTTGGCCACCACGTCCTTGTCCATGGGATCTGGTATCTGCTCGCTCTTGGTTGGATAGATTTCGGCGAGCAGGGGGAGTCCCCGCTTCTTGCATTCTAGGGAAGCGCTCCATAGGCTGGCCATCATTGCAGAATCGTCTTCCCCGGTAATCTTTACAAACAGCCTGATGGCGTCAGCACCGAATCTCACCGCGAGCTTGACCGTCGATTCCATGTCCTCCATGGAGGGAGACGAGAAGACAAAACCCGTCCTCCCGGCGATAAGGCCGCCGTACTGCTCCACTAGGCCAAGTGTTGTCATCACTGCATCGGCGCCTCCCCTGACGACCCCTTTGATGGCGGGAGCGGGGTCAATTAGCCCCGAGAGCGGGCCCATGACTTGGCCATGATCCATTGCCACGATGAGTGACTTCCCATCTTCTCTGAATATCCTCTTCATGCGCAGTAACCTACCAACGTCTGTCGGCACTCTACTTCCCCCCTCCGCCCGGCTTGACGACAATCTTGATTCCTGCCCCCTTCTCCATGGACGAGAAGGCATCGGCAGTGTGCTCCAGGTCATAGATATGCGTAATCAGCGCCTTGACGTCGACCTTCCCTTCGTCTATCAGCCGGGTTGCCTCCTGGAG
>DATFYS010000015.1:0-2107 GCA_035314885.1 Nitrososphaerales archaeon
GAAGCGGGCTACTACAGGCTGACGATGAAATAGCATGGTCAGATTCCGGACAACGGCCGCGTTGGTTGGGCTACTGGCGGGTCTGTGGGCAGTTGGGGGCTCCTACTTTGGGGGGATTGGTAGGGCTTGTCCACCCACTTCGCTGGAGTGTCCTAGTCCGAATCTGTTCCTCGTCGGGCTTGGCGCGCTGGTGCTCGTCAGTTCAATCGTTTGCTTTTTTGGCCCCGAACTAGTCTTCTACGCAACGGCCATACTGTCAATACTCCTGGCCGGCCTGATCCTCGGCACTTCTACCTTGAATGACCCTGTCGTGGACGTAGCCCTGGCTCTCTCAGTCTTGGCGTTCGCCGTTGGTGTTGTCGCCGCGAGGCGCACAACCGAAGTCTCTGAACAAGCAAACCCGATGAACCTACCCGTGTTCGGCTAAAGAGTGAAGGTGGAGAATTCCCGCGCGGACGCTATCGCTGCAGTTCGTTCTTTGATCGTTTCAACGTTGAGGCCGTGATAGGAAGGCACTTCTGAATCAAGACGAGCCATTGCGCGGCCGAGCACGCTGAAGGCGACGGCCTCCTCCCCCTTCTGATGATGAACATAGGCGGCGCAGATGAGTATCAGTCCCTGCAGAAGATGCTTCTCCTCACCGCTCTTGATCCTCCATAATGACTCGAGTGTCTCGTGGCATTCCCAGTACCTTTCCGAATTGAAGTACTCCCTCGCCTCGGCGACAATCTCGTCTTCCGAATGGTGGACGGGAGCGACGTTGAGGTCCCGAGAGAACTCGACCCTGTAGATTGGGGATACCGCGGCAAGAAACAGGTCGTAGTCGGCCCTGGTCGGCGAGAAAATGTCGATTTCGAGGGCGCCGTAGGAGGTCCACTTCGGGTTGCGAGCGTCCGCGCCCAACGACCTGGCGAGGCTTCTCACTGAGGAAAGGAACCTTTCTCTGGAGCGGTCTTCGGAGGTCAGCCTGACGAGAAAGCGCATCGAAGCTCGTTTGGTTGCTGCAATCCTTTAATCTTGAGGGAGAACCCGATTCCACGTGGGTAATGATCGGGCTAGCCCGTCTGAACACAACTTGTGTGGAAGATCTTGAGTCGTGAACCCACACTGGCGCCAAATGAAACGCTGAACACGGACAAGCAGGAATCACTTTAAAACGGCGAATGAGTCGAGGGGCTCAGGAGACCCGGCGTTGGTGCAGATTGACCTAACTTGCAACCTCGAAGGATTCCGCAGGTTCCTCATCAGCAGCACCTGCAGGAGCTTCATCCCCGAATCGTACCTTCGAGACCCTGAGGTCTTCCCGGAGAAGCAGGGCGACCAGGGTTCCATCTACGTCGAAGCGGTGGACAAGGTCGATCTCAAGAAGATACGGGACATCATGTTCATCAACGCGCGCGACGTGCTTGGGATAATCTACACTTCGAAGAGCGGCAACACGAAGCTCAAGTGGAGAGAAATCAGGGGGAGGACGGGGAGGCTCAGCGGAGAGGCGTCGGACAATTCGCTGGTGAACCTGTCCATGGCGAGGATCATATCGCCCGAGGACGTCGAGTCGATTCTGGCGAGCCAAGGGGGCCAGGAGGCACCGATGGAAGCACCGGCGGAAACCGCAGCCCCAGCGACCGAGGAAGATACACAAGCAGGCACGGAAGAGAATCCTGAAACGAATCCTGAGGTCGCGGACTCGTCTGCTGAAACGGCCTAAGTCGAAGTATCCGCTCAGTTTATACCCGTCGAGTAGGACGGAATCGACAGATGTCCCGGGTGAAGGTGAACAGGATAAGCAGTGTCACGGACCCTCTGACTGGGCTACCGGCGAAGCAGATCGAGCTCGTCGAAGTAAGAGACGCGCGCAGGCCAGAGATGTTCCCCTCGTCAGACGAAGGGCGGGTCGTTCAGGGGATGGTCGCCCAACTGCAGTCAATGGGGTTGATGCCGGCGATGCGGGAGTTCGGTTACTCGAAGGTGACAATGACTCTCACCGAATCTGAGTACGACATGCTCGGAATTCGGCTCGACGTGAATGAGATCTACGAGCTTGACATCCGGAACGGTGGCCTCAATCTGAAGAAGATCACAGAGGGCACCTGAGGGGCGGAGACTG
>DATFYS010000016.1:0-9042 GCA_035314885.1 Nitrososphaerales archaeon
AGCCGGTGGTCACCTCCACCTACGTGAAATCAGGGGGAGAAAGAGTGGTCATCGATGCGCTTGCGCCTCCAAGGGAGGCCAAGAAGGTCTGGAAGCGCCTCGACGAGCATCCCCCAACTGTCGCAATCGTGACCATGCCCGACCACGTCAGGGATGTCGACATGTTCGTTCGACTTTACGGGTGCCGGGCTTTCGGACCAAGGATGTTCTGGCCCGACGACGTTCCAAAGAGCAAGCTCGAGCCGGTCACCAGTGAAAGGAAGCTCCCCGGGGGTTTGATGCCGCTTCATGACGGCCGGGGACGCCTCGAGACTCCCATCTGGCTCCCTGAGCAGCGGGTAATCGTCTTCGGAGACGCGCTCACAGAGCGCGGGGGCAAGCTCCGGGTCTGGAACTCCCCTTGGCACAAGCAGCGAGAGCTCCCGGCGCTCAGGGCCATGCTGGAGCTCCCGTTCGACAGGGTGATCATCTCCCATTGCGATACAGAACCAGTGCAGACTAGAGCGGCGTTCGAGCGGGCCCTCAAGCTTCCACCGTGGACCTGGACCGGACCCGGATAGGGAGCGACGCAGGATGGTAGCACGTTGAGCGGAATCAGGGTCAAGGCTGCAGCTGTTCTTGTCATCCTCCTGATAGCAGCCGGAGTGGCCTACTACGCCTTCTTCGTAGGTTCAGGCCAGGTGCACTCAGGGACCATGAGCACTTCTTCATCCACGCTTTCGTCAGTATCAACGTCTGCGACCACGGCCTTCACGACGGCATCAATGTCATCGACCTTCGAAACCACGGCGTCGACGTCTTCGACCACGACGATGGCCGACTACGGCAACTGGACCACCTACCACAAGGACAACGCTCGTTCTGGTTTCGAGCAACTTGGAAATGTTAGTTCTGTCACGCCAGGGTGGTCGTTTTCGGGACTGGACGGACGGGCCTACGCTGAGCCATTGGTCCTGGGGCAGACCGTAATCGTCGCCACCGAGAACAACTCTGTCTACGCCATCAACGCGCTCGACGGAACCCTCCTCTGGCGGACTCATCTCGGAGACGCCGTTTCCGGTGGCTCGCTGCCATGCGGAGACATCGACCCGAGTGGGATCACAGGCACACCTGTGATCGACAATGCGACCGAGACAATCTTCGTCGTAGCCTTCCTGAACCCAGCCCACCACGTCTTGTTCGGGCTCGACCTTGACACCGGAGAGGTTGTGTCACAGGCGGCGGCCGACCCTTCGGGGGCTGACCCTACAGTTGAGCAACAGAGGGGGGCGCTGGCGCTCTTCGATGGAGTCGTCTACATCCCCTATGGTGGGCTTTATGGTGACTGCGGCAACTATCACGGCTGGGTCGTCGGTGCCTCCGTCAACGGTTCCACTCCTCTCCTGTCGTACCAAGTTCCCAGCAATAGGGAAGCCGGAATCTGGGCGCCAGCAGGGGTTACCATTGGGGCCAACGAGAACATCTTCGTGGCGACGGGCAACGGCGATTCGACAGCCACTTTCGACCACGGCGATAGCGTGATCAAGCTTTCCGAGTCCCTGCAGGAGCAAGATTACTTCGCGCCAATGAACTGGTCGCAGCTGAACGGAGGTGACATCGATGTGGGGTCGGTGGCACCGACTTTGCTTCCAGACGGGGACGTCTTCCAAGCAGGGAAGGAAGGGGTCGGCTACCTGCTTTCCGGGAGCTCACTGGGGGGCATAGGGGGGCAGATCTATTCGGCAGGGGTCTGCTCTGGCGCGTATGGAGGAACTGCCCATGTGGGACAGTCGATATTCCTTCCGTGCACTGACGGGTTGGTCGAGGTGGTGGCAGGAACTTCGAACTTCACGCTAGGATGGAGGACGACAAGTTTCTTTGCCGGATCCCCCATAGTCACGGGCAACGTGGTGTGGGTCATCGACGTGGACAGTGGGACCCTGTTTGGGTACGATCTCGCAACGGGAGCGCAACGGTTCTCCTTCTCACTGGGGTCGGTGGTTCACTTCTCAACTCCGGCAGCCGGAGACGGAGAACTCTTCGTGGTTGGAGGATCGGACCTCTTTTCATACGACCTGTCCTATGTTGGCTAATCGTTACAGCTGTTTCTACTTGGTGGAGGTATAACCTCCGGCGGCGCCCAAGACTCCCCCCGCGATGCCCAGCGCAGCGACACCGAAAGCGCCAAAGAAGGCGCCGATGACCATTCCGATGGCTGTCCCAGCAGCGAACTCGCGCATCTCTTCATGGGACCAGTTCTGAATGACGACAAGGGCGGTAAGGGCATAGTTAGTGAGATAGAGCCCAACGTAGGCAGAAGTGAATGCGCGTATGACTTCCAGGTCGACGTACCACAGGTATGCAGTGAAGATGTTGCCAACGGTCAACAGGATTAGTAGTTCCCGGACCAGACCGGAACGACCCAGATGTGTGGACCAGAGCGCCACGACGAGCACCAGCGGGAACCAGACCAGCCCGAAGACCCAGTAGGGGATCCCGACAAGTGAGGCATAGGGGGAGAAGCTTACCACAGACCAATTAGTAGTGAACGCATTTTCCTGCCATGCGTGATAGAAGGCTTCTGCCACACCTATCCCCGACAGGAATATGAAAGTCCAGGACAGCCTCATTGCGTCCCTCTGAGTGCGAGTCGTGTATTAAGCCGCGGAGACGTTTGCCAAGGTTGAGAACGAATTAGCCCGAGTTGCATCTACACACCTCCGCTTGTACGGCTAGACGACAAATAGGTTGGAACTCAGCAGCACTATGAGCGAAAGGTAGCCAACGACTAGCCAAGGCTGGCTTGGCTGCCCCCCCTGCTTCGACACCCTGTACTGGTAGGACAGCATCGCGAAGGAGACAAGGTCAACGCTCAGGTAGAGCGCGAATGTATCCGTCTGCGACTGCGTGATTGGGTTGAGGAACCAGAGCAGGAGGGTCGCGGTAACCTGGAGGGCGACCAGCATTATCACCTGCAGAGTGAGGAAGCCGGCGCCGGAAAAGAGGGCCTTACTCGTTCTTCCACCCAGCCTCCAGGAAGGCGACGCGCCTCCCTATGGTCCCCGTTCTCAGGTCGAGCCTGTAGATCAGGAAGGCGGTGGCGAGGACGACCAGTCCAAGCCCGAGGAGAGATGCTGCGAGTCCGGCGATCCCGAGAAGCGAGTAGCCGTCCAGGGCGAGGGAGACCAACTGGTTGACAGACGAGCCAATGGCGAGGGCGCCAGCCCCGACAAGGATTGTGAACGCAACCCCGGTCCAAGCCTCGGTCCTGGGAAGAAGGGACGCCGGTGCGGTGAGGAGTCTACTTTTCGCCCTTGAATACAGGAACCTGTATACAACCAACGACCCGAGAGAAATTAGCAAAGCGGTGCCTCCAATCACGAGGGCTGCTTGCTCAGTTGGGATGACCGCACCTGGAGTGATGTAGCCCCAGTAAGACAGGACAAGAACCTCGGCGATGAATACGAGACCGAGAGTGGTATAGAGGGGGCGTCGGGAGATGTTCCTCGTAGCCCCTCTGTCCAGGAAGGGAAGGAGGATCAACACTGCGAAGACAAAGGTTACAACCGAAAGCGCTGCGGCGAGTCCGGTCGGGCCTTCAAACACGGAAACCTTGAGCACTTGGTAGATCCAGAGGAAATACCAGTCAGGCTGAGCCGTATACGTGGCTGCCGCCGCAGGTGTGTATTCTGGGGGGAGTGTCACGGGGAAGATTGCCGAAAGGAGCAGCATCCCTGCTCCAAAGATTAGAGAGAGCTCGAATAGGTAAAGCGTGACGTCGGGGAAGATGGGATGAAGTTTCGATGAGGAGCTCAGTGGCTGCCCTGAATTGGGCTCGGAGACCCCGTGGGTCTCGAGCATGTACATCTTGACGGCGAGCAGGACCAGTATGGCGGCGGGGAGCACCACTATGTGGAGGTCGAAGAAACGGAGCAACTCCGCGGTGTCTCCTCCGCCACCCACAATAAGGAAGGTCAAGAGCGACGAGACGGGTTGCGGAAGGGCGCTGACCATGCCCACCCCCACGTCGGTCGCGGACTTCGACACCACCGTCCACGGAAGGAGATAGCCGGTGAAACCGAATCCGAGGGTAACGAACCCCATCAGCATCCCCACCAGCCACATGGCTTCTCGGGGTCTCTTGTGGACGGAAACGAAGTATCCCCTCATGAGGTGCATGAATGCCAGCATGATCATTGCGTAGGCAGTGTACAGGTGGACCGTCTCAAGGAACCTACCATTGGAAACACTCTGGAAGATGTAGGAGGTAGAGGAATAGGCCTGTGTTGGGCTTGGTATATAGTACAGCATCAGAATCATACCGGTGACTCCTTGGATCACAAAAGCGACGACCGCCAGGGCACCGAGCCAATAGAAGGGGTTCAGCGCGTACTCGGGGACAGGCCTGAAGAGAGGGTGGCTCAGGCCGAACCTCGAATCGAACCATTCTACCAGCCTGGATGTCAGCCCGCGCCTCTCGGTCATGATGGGGTCACACCAGATTCCCGCCACTCAGGTCGTCGTTCACGTCATTCGAACCCGTGTTGTGGCCGAAGATCGATGGCGGACCCATCCGTGTCGCGTAGATGTCTCCGGAAGAATCCACTTCCAGGGTGACCTGCGGCTGAGGGCGCGGGGAAGGTCCTGAAAGGACCTTGGCCCCGTTCGCGAAGTCATACACTGTGCCGTGACAGCAGCAGTAGCCTTCGGGACCCGGCGCCGCGTAGGAGCTCTTGCAGGAGGGCGCCCCACCGGGAGGTACGTAGCTGTAGAGACACCCTAGGTGCTGGCAGACTTGGCTAAAGGCGACGATGTCTCCGTTGGGGCCGACCCCACCGACTGCCCTGGTTCCGAGCTTGACGAGGAGGTTGGGCTCGTTGTCGAGAGGATAGTTGAAGAAAATGACCTTTCCCGTTGCGAGGTCGGCCACGCTGGCGACCTTGACCCTGGGGAAACTCAAAGCGGTCGTCTGCCCTGCGCCGGGGAGGGCAGGAATCGCGACAGACTTCATCACTGATGCGATACCCGCGACAGCCAGCCCGGCCGATACGGTCGCGGCGACCTTCAGAAAGTCCCGCCGCGATTCGTCCTCCGCATGCTCTTCTCCCTCGCTCTCGCCAGAAGTCACGCCGTCGCCACTTCCAGGAGTTGTGCTCAGGTTGCTAACTCGCCACCAGGGATCCCGTCATCCACCCTGGGGTCGACATGGCTGCGTCCCCGCAGAGGGTGAGGCAATCCCAGGTGTAGGTTCCGGGCTGGTTGATCGTGAAGTAGGCGACTATGGTAGAGCTCACCTCGATGGGGACGTTGAGGTTCAGGGTTGGCACCGAGAAGGTGTGGGCCAGGACCATGGGGTCGACAGAAGAGACGTTCTGCCCTCCCTTCACTACGATTCCCATCATCCCCTGTGAAGAGTTGATGTTGTCATTGCTCAGAACAAGTACGGTGTTGCCTGGGGTGCCTGAAACTGTGTTGACGCCACTTTGCACCATGGACGCGTTCCCATCGTCGTAGTTGACTATCACCAACTTGATCAGCTTGTGGGCAGGAACTGAGATGCTTGCCGACGACTGCAGACCATTGGGCCCGAGGACATAGAAGGCGGGCATTGTCCCAGCGGTCGAGTTGAATACGTTGTTTATTGATATCACGAGCGTCAGAACGAAGGGAGAGCTGGAATTGGTTCCCGTGGCGGTCGTCGTTACGGTAGAGGTCGTCGCGATGGTGGAGGTCGCAGGCGGTCCTTCCCTGCCAGAGAGCGCTATGCCGGCCCCAAGGCCTCCTATAACAAGAGCCAGCGCCAAGACGGCGACCGTCAGCCCAGCTGTTACGTTGGGTCTCATCCGTTCACTAACCTGTTAGGGTCGGAAGTCGGCATTTAAGCGGTCTCGACGATTCTCAAAGATGAAAACAACCCCGGAGATCACGTATGCGACCAGTCCTCACGACCAATCAGGTGTCCCCCGAAACCTAAAGCCAGGAACACCGCCGGATACACGACCATCCTCTCCATTCCGCCCTGGCCGAGCCCAGCGTATTCCCCTCCTACGTAAAGAAACATGGCAACGAGGGTGAGCAACCCGAGGATGATAGAGAAGTAGAAGAACGGTTTCTTCGCCAGCCTTGCTCCGACAATTCCAGCCAGCCCCGCAGGGAGGAAGGCTATCAGTGTGAAGATATGATGCACGTATCCCGCGGTCTCGGGAAACAACCCCACTCCAAGGGCCCCCACCCCCGCCAGGCCAAACATCAAAGCGGCCGGCATCCAGTGGAACGCCCGATTCAGGTAGAAGGCACCGGCCATGAGCATCACACCTAGGATGGCAACAGATACGTCGAAGAGGTAGGCAGAAGGGGGAACCGTGCAGACCGACCCGGTGCAGTTGGCGCCGAGGTCGCTTATCGCGTTCACCGACACGCTATACACGTACCCGGTTGTGTTCCCCTGCCCCGCATGCCGAAGTGTCCCGTAGGCGGAGTAAAGGATCTCTGAAACAAGGACGGCCATTGCAAATTGAAGGGCACCCAGGAAGATGAAGAGGCCGGCCTTCGTGGCGTTAGAAGTGGCCACGGCCCGCACCTGCCGCTGTTGTCCTAAAAAGGTGAGCTCGTGCGTGGCCCTTTCAAGCGCCGGTCGGCTTGAGAGCTTTTATCTGATAAGAGGGTGGCGTCCATCGTGGACTTCCTGGCGGCTGCGAAGCGGGTGGAACCGGAGATGGTAAGAACGAGAAGGAGGATTCACCAGAGGCCCGAACTCTCCTATCACGAATTGAAAACTGCGAAGCTGGTGGCGGAGAGGTTGGCCTCCCTCGGAATTCAGGTCAGAACAGGAGTCGGCGGGAACGGCGTGGTGGGGCTGTTGAAGGGTTCGAAAAAGGGGAATGTGGTAGCCCTCAGGGCAGACATGGACGCCCTACCGGTCGAAGAAACGGCTGACGTTGAGTTCAGGTCGAAGGTCCCGGGGGTCATGCATGCCTGCGGCCACGACACACACGTGGCCATGCTTCTCGGAGCGGCGAGGATTCTCGCAGAGAACCGCGATATCCTGCATGGCTCTGTCAAGTTCCTCTTCCAGCCCGCCGAAGAGCATGGAGGAAGGGGCGGGGCCAAGCCGATGATCGAAGACGGGGCCATGGAGCACCCGAAGACGGATTACGTGTTCGGCCTCCACATCAGTTGCAACAGGCCAACTGGCGTCTTCGGGGTAAGGGGAGGAGCGGTAATGGCTGCCCCTGACCGGTTCTCGGTCAAGGTCGTGGGGAGGGGAGGGCACGGGTCGGCGCCGCATCAGACCGTTGATCCTGTCTATGCCGCCGCCCAGGTCATACTTGCGCTTCAGGGGGTTTCGGGGAGGATGATAGACCCCTCCCGCCCCTTTGTGATTTCTGTGGGTGCGGTCCATTCTGGGACGAAGGAGAACATCATACCGGATGAAGCAATCCTGGATGGCACCATCAGGACTTTGGACGAAGCCACGAGGAGGCGGGCCAAGAGCAAGGTGACCGAGGTCGCCATGGGGGTGTGCAAAGCGTTCGGGGCGAGGGCCGAGGTCGAGTTCGAGAAGGACGCATACCCCGTGACAATCAACGACCCGAAGACGACGGAGAAGGTGGCGAGGGTTCTGGAGAGAATCCCGAAGGCGAAGGTCCGGAAGATGGAAGCAATCCTCGGCGGAGAGGACTTCTCCAGGTTCCTCCAGAAGGCACCGGGGACGTTCTATTTTCTCGGGGCGCGGAACAAGGCCAAGGGGTGCGTGTACCCCAATCACAGCTCGAAGTTCAACCCCGACGAGGGCGCACTGAAGTTCGGGGCGGCTTCGCTGGCAATGCTGGCGTTCGAGTTTGGGAACCCGAAGGGACCTTCCTAGGTGATCTGTGATGTTTGCCTCGAAGGTCTCTGAACGGGTCTATCTCCTCGACACCTACGCATTCGGGTTCGCCGGAAGCGTCGGCGCCTACCTCATCAAGGGGCCCAAGCCGACCTTGGTTGACTGCGGGTACGCATCGTCGTACGAGAACGTCCTCGCCGGGCTTGCCGAGGTCGGGGTGATGCCGACTGATGTGAGGTATCTCATTCCCACCCACGTCCACCTGGATCACGCCGGAGCGGCGGGGAGGCTACTAAGGGAGATGCCAAACGCGCAGGTAATCGCTCATGAGAAGAGTGTGAAACACCTGGTGGACCCGACGAAGCTCATGGAAAGCGTGACCAAGGTCTTCGGCGAGACGCTGGCGAGCCTCTACGGGGTTCCGGAACCCATCTCCGCTGAGAGGATAACGGCCGTGGGAGAGGAAATGCCCCTCGATCTCGGGGGAGGGCTCACCGCCACCATCATCCACTCTCCCGGCCACGCCCCCCATCAGATCTCGATGGTCCTCGATGGGACGAAGGCATTGCTTACTGCGGATGCGGTGGGTATCGTCTACCCATGGCTGAAGGTGATGATCCCGACCACCCCTCCCCCGAGCTTCAATCCTGACGACCTGCTAGCCACTCTGCGAAAACTAAGACAAACGACCCCCGGTGAGCTGCTGGTCCCGCATTTCGGGACAAGGAAGGACGTCGATTCGGTCTTCGACAACACAGCTCACAGGGTGGCAGACTGGGTCGAGAAGGTGCAAACCATGAGCAAGAAGGGGATGACCTTGGATGAGATTTCAGAAGTGATGGAGAAGGAGGTCGAGGCAGAGGCGGGAGTCGGCAATCTGGAGATTTACGCGAAGATCTCCATCAGGACGTCGGTGATGGGGATAATGCACTTCCTGAGCAAGGACCCCTGACCCGACTCCTCGCGGACTATCCCTGGAACAGCGGGATGAATGGCGTCGCCAGCATGCTGAACAGGAGCAGCACCAGGACCGTCAGCGTAATGAGCGTGTAGAGCCTGTCCTTCTGCGCGGCGAAGAGGAAAACGGAGATGAGCACCCGGGACACGGGGGTGGCGATCAGCACTATCGCTCCGAGCTCTATCACCGAGTAGGCTTGGAGTGAACCGAGGCCGCTCAGGAAACTCCCCAAGGTGGGAACCTGCTTGAGGTTCTGCAGCGGCGTGGCGTCTGACGA
>DATFYS010000017.1:0-6460 GCA_035314885.1 Nitrososphaerales archaeon
CGAGCAGCTCAGGGTGCAGGTGAAGGCGTTCGTCGAGGGGGTCTTCTCCAACTGCGGGGTCAGCTACGTCGCGCCGACGAAGGAAGGGATCGTGACCGCGATCTCCGAGTGCAAGCGAAACGCCGAAGGGATGATGGGGGCCAAGGGGTCTGACGTCATTTCTCATCACTACGATGAGATGATGAAACTCGTGGACCGGCTCAAATGACGCAACCAACTCCGCTGATTGCGACCTGACGCACATTTCTGTCGGTGGGTTTAAATCGGTTCGGGGCACTCTACGGCCCAAATGGCCGGCACCGACGCTACTTCGATGATAGCTTCCGTCCCGTTCTTCAGCGGCCTCGATGAGAAGAAGCGAAAGAATATCGCCTCCCAGGGAAAGGAACTTTCCTACAAGCCCGGAGACAAGATGGTCGACGAGGGGACCACGGGGGTCGGCTTCTACCTGATTCTCGACGGCAAGGCGGAGGTGAGGAAGGGCACCAAGGTCCTCGCGACACTCGGCAGGGGACAGTTCTTCGGCGAAATGTCGCTCATCGACGAGCAGCCAAGGTCGGCGGACGTCGTGGCCGTCGCGCCCACGAAGTGCTGGGCCCTAACTTCATGGGCCTTCGCCGGGCTAGTGAAGACCAACCCCGACATCGCCCTGCTAATGCTCAAGGAACTCGTGAAAAGACTGAGAGCGGCTCAGTCTTCGCCGACTTCCTAGTCAGGCTCAACTGAAAACATCGCGTGAGATGTTGAAGCTAGGACTAAGCACCTGGTCTCTGCTTCGATTGGACGTGAACTCGGCAGTACGGATGATCGGAGATGCAGGGCTGGAATACGTCGAGATCTGGGGAGAGGTACCCCACGCGTATCCTGCCTGGGTAGACAGGAAGAAGCTCAAGGACACCCTCTCGACCTACAAGATGTACGTCACGGCCCACGCCCCCTTCACCGATCTCAACCCGGCCTCGCCCTTCCAGCCGGTGAAAGGAGCCGTCGAACACACCCTGGAGGATTTCATTTCCTTCGCCGAGTACCTCGGCGTTTCGATGGTTACGGTCCACCCCGGGAGCGTGCACAGTGAGGCCTTGGTCCCTCAGTCGGTCCAAAGCTCAATCTCCACCCTCAAGCGGGTGGTCCGGGCGGGCGGAGGCCGGCTTACCGTCAACGTGGAGAACCAAGCGAAGAGCAACGGACATTATCACTTCCCTCTGTGTAGCACATTGGAGTCCCTCGAGCTGATTATTGCAGAAGTGGACGGCCTCCACTTCACCCTCGACACCAGTCATGCCCATGTCAACGGCCAGAGGCCCCTCGAACTTGCGGAGCGCCTCGGTTCCATGCTCGCGGAAGTTCATCTGAGCGACAACTCGGGTTCTACAGACGACCATCTCGTTCCCGGGGAAGGGAACGCGCCTCTGGGCGAACTGCTCAACAAGCTCTCAATCGGCGAGCTTCCGGTTTGCCTCGAGATCGATCCCTACAGATACACCGAGGAGCAGGTGATGAGCGCCGCCGTGCGGATGAAGGACGCCCTCAGACGGTCCTAGCTGAACGCCTCTAGCGGCTCAGAGCGGGGGCCTGATGGGAGGCAGAGGTTCGCGCGGTCCCCCAGGCTGCGGGAAGTTCGGCTCCCTGGGAATGGAGATTTCGCCGGGTGCCATTTACTCCGACGCCTCCTTCGGCGTGATTTTCAGTTCGGTGAGCTTCTCGCCCCTGAGGACCCATAGGCTGGTCGTCCGGCCCACTACCTCACCCGAGAGCGCCCGGTGGAGTTGGTACTCGTCGGTCGCTTTCGCGTCGCCCAGCCGCAGGATGACGTCTCCTATGGTCACTCCTGCGTTTCTCGCTGGTGAACCAGGCTCCACGGCCCTGACCAGCAGCCCTTCCTCCTGGTCGACTCCCTGCGAGGTGGCGACTTCGTCCGGGAGTTCAACGGGCTCCACGACCACCCCGAGGAACCCCTTCTTGATCCGCCCATCCTTGGAAAGTTTGCCCACGATGTCCTTCAGCGAGTCGATGGACACCGCCACGCCTCTTCCCGCGAAGTAGGCGACGTTCATCCCGAGCATCCTCCCCGAGGCATCCACCAGCGGCCCTCCTGAGTAACCGGGGTTCAGCTTCGCGTCGGTGACCACCGCGTCTTCTATGGTGATCCCCCACCAGCCGCGCATGCTTCTGCTCCTGCTGGTCACGATGCCCCAGGTCGCAGCCGGCTTGCTTCCGAACGCGTTGGCCATTGCCAGCACGAACTGCCCGACTCTAGTCTCTCCGGAACTCCCGGTCTGGATGGGCTTCAGCCCGTCCTCTTCGACCCGAAGCAGGGCGACATCGGTGTAATTGTCCCGTCCTACGACCTTGGACTTCAGCTCCCTTCCGTCGCTCAGGACGACCGTAGGATCCTCTGCTCCGCCAATCACGTGGCTCGCAGTCACTATCAGTCCGTCGCTCCAGACCACCCCGGTCCCGCTCCTCCTTCCAGTCCCGATGTTCACCACGGAGGGTGAAACCGCGTCTGCCAGCTCGGCCACAGCGTTGGAAAAAGACTGCAGCAGCTGGATTCCTTCTGTTCCTGTCATCTTGTCATTATCACCGATGGAGGTATGGAACGGCGTCTACTTGTTG
Source organism: Nitrososphaerales archaeon (assembly GCA_035314885.1). Lineage (GTDB taxonomy): Archaea > Thermoproteota > Nitrososphaeria > Nitrososphaerales > Gagatemarchaeaceae > UBA183. The sequence goes on from DATFYS010000017.1 coordinate 2,617, forward strand.
AGCGGGTTGGCGAAGTACCTACTCACATGGCGTAGGGCTTGAAGTACCCTATCTCCATCATCATCGCCCTTCCTCCGGGCCTCGTCACCGAGTACAGGCGAGAAATCCTCCCCACCAGCTGATGGGCGGCCCTGACCGCCTTGGGAAGGTCTGTTTCGTTCTTCAGCTTCGCTTCGACGTCAAGCATCCCCATCGAAAGCTGGGCGTCAATGAGAGCAGATCCGTCATCGGTGACCCACTTCAGAACGACCCCGTCCTCAGTCTCCGACATCCCGACCCATCTCATCTTGTCGAACCAGCGGCCCTTCAGCGCCGAGACCAACCCGCTGAGGCTCGCCCCGTAGGGGAGGTAAGTCCTCAGGATTGGCACCTTCTTCCCGCCGAGATAGGCCGGGCGGATGGATACCGCATCCTTGGTCTTGTCAGTGGTGCTGTAGCCTTCTGGTGAACGCACGATGATCCCGTCCTCTTCGAGCCTCTCCAATGTCCTCGAGAGCGTCTCCGGATGCGCCCCTGTTATCCTTCTGAGTCCGTCGAACGTGAAGAGCGAGAGCCCCTCTTCCTCTATTGCCCTTACGATCTCTGCGTCCCTGTCGCTTATGCTCAGAAAGTCTGCTGAACCCAAAGAGATGATTGGAATTCCTCCGCTCCTTTAAAAAACTCGCGCCGGCCACTGCAGAAATACCGGAGTTGGTGGAGTTCTCCCTATGACGCCGAGGAACGTCTTCCCCTGGTTGATCGCGGCTCTGATAGCCGTCGCCGTCGCACTGGCCGCATTCTCCTACAGCGCGATCCCTGGCTCGGTCAACACCGGGCTACCTTCCAGGTTCACCGCCAACGGCAAGACCTTCTCAATCACCTTCACAGCTTCCACGGAGCCCCAGAGAGAACACGGGCTCATGAACACCAGAATCACCAACACCACGATAATGCTCTTCGCCTGGCCAAGCGCCGGGACCTACTCGTTCTGGATGTACCAGACCAACTCGAGCCTCGACATCATCTGGATCAGTGCCAACAACGGCACCGGGCGGATCGTTTACGAAGCTCTCGGAGCCCCGCCCTGCTACAACTCGTCCTCTTGCCCAGACTACACGCCGACCTCTCCCGCGAACTATGCCCTGGAGGTAAAGGCGGGCTTCGCACAGGAGAACGGCCTGCAGGTGGGGACCATCCTGAACTTCAGCTGAGCAGGCCTGGAACGAATCTCGTTGTCGTCTTCGTCTACAAAATAAGACCTCGGTGCCTTTTGCAGGAATCTTGGTCACCTGGTGGGCATGCAGGCTGCTCCGAACCCTCAGAAGCCCCCGATGACCCGTGCCCAGAAGCTCAGGTGGTACTCGGGCCAGCTCATCGAGGAGGCCAAGGCCGCCGAAAAGGCGGGGACCCCTGCCACGGCGGTCTCAAAGTACCTCCAGGCCGCGGACATCCTCCTTCTCCTGGCGAAGGTGGAGGAGAACTACACTGCGTGGAAGTACTATGCTGACACGGCCGAGTCGTGCCAGAAGAGGGCGAGGATGCTCATAGCCGCCTCGCCCAAGGAAGAGGCACAGTCATAGAGAGTCTGCAACAGCATTTTCTTATACCACGGAGCCGGTAGACTCGCCAATGACCAAGTGGGAGTGCTATCGCTGCGGCCACGTCTTCGAAGGCGAGAGGGCCCCCGACGAGTGTCCCAACTGCCACTATTCGGTCTCCTTCTGGCTGGAGGCTGCGGAGCCCAACGTGGTCACAGTGAGGAACTTCGTCAAGACCGACCCCCTGATGATCGACTGCAACGAATCTGTGCTGAAGGCGGCCCAGATGATGCGCGACAGGAGGGCCGGGAACATCCTCGTCCTGATCAAGGGGGAGCCCAAGGGCATCATGACAGAGCGCGATGTCCTCAACAGGATAGCGGCCGACGACCTAGTTTCTTCTACCATCCCTGTCCGCAAGATAATGACGTCCCCGATGATCTCGATAGAAGCCGACACCCCGTTGACGGAAGGGGTGAGGCTCATGGCGAAGCACGGGATTAGAACCCTCTTCGTCACCGACCACGGGAAGCCCCTCGGCCTCCTCAACATGAGGTCCATAGTCGGGGACCAGTTCAAGGTAGCACAGAAGCTAGAAGACTGATTCCTATCCCGCGGGTGCCCAGGCAGAGTTTTTAGACGGGCCAGGGCCGGGGATTTTTACGAACACCATCCTCTTCGTCTGCGTTGAAAACACATTCAGAAGCGTCCTTTCGGAGGAGATCTTCAACTCAAAGGCCCCGCCTGGATGGCACGCGGAGAGCGCGGGCGTCACCCCCGCGTCTGAAGTCAACCCCAAGGTGAAGGAACTGCTGAAGGAGCGGGGGATCACCATGAAGGATAGGTCACCACGGCTCGTGTCACGCGAAATGGTCGACCGGGCATCGCGGGTGGTAACCTTTGGGTGCCTCGACCGGTGCCCAATCGGGGCCGAGAGGAAAGGCGAGGACTGGCCTCTGCCGGGCGCGACGGGGAAAACGTTCCCCGAGCTGAGGGAGATCAGAGACGAGCTTTCGCGCCGGATCGACGACCTGATCATTCGTTACTGCATCCCCGCGAAGGCCGTCCGTAGCTGAGCCGCCTTGCCCCGGTCTTCCCTGGCCGGCATCAGAAAGGACCTTCTGAAAGCCGCACGTCGTAGAGCGACCGTCACCTACGGTCAGCTGATGAGACGGCACGGGCTTTCCAGGGGTCGACCACTGACAAATGCAATCGGAGGAGTCGACCGTTTGGAGGCAGCTCGAGGCGCCCCCGGTTTTGCAGCCCTCGTCGTCCGCAAGGACACCGGGTTCCCTGGAGGGGGTTACTTCTGCGACGACGAACTTCCGCCCCATCTAAGGAGACCGAAGAAAAGAGGGACCGACCCCAGGCTTTCGCCGGCCGAGAGGGACTACATCCTCAAGCAGCAGTTGAAAATCTGGGAGTTCTACGCAAGGGCCCGGTAACTATCACCATTTCATCCCCTGCTCCTCGGCCACCTTCCTGTACTTCGCTGCCTGCCTTTCGGTGAGCCTCACTTCGTCCTCGATGCTGAACCCGAGCTGGTTCGTGAAAAGATGAGTGTGCCTGCTCCAGTGGAAGGCGAGCGGATCCTCCACCCTCTCCCGCCACGGGTTCTTCTTCCCGCCTTCCCATAGGTTCCCGAGTCCTTTTGCCCACAGGGGGCTCTCCAGGCTGGATTTCCTCCTTAGCGCGAGTAGTCTGAGGGCCGTTTCCGACCCGTCTTCGAAATATTTCTGCGCGACCTTCCAGCCATTCCGTCCGTAACGGTCCATCTCCCCCACATACGTCCCCCTTTCCCCGTGGTTTCCGAATCTCCATTTTGAGATGGATCCCTCATCCTTCAGCCTCAACGCTATTCTTTCCAGGGCCTCTGCCTGAGCCTGCCTCTCCCTGTCGTTCCTCACCCTTACACGGAACCTGATCTCCGGCTCACGGAAGTAATGGTAGCTAACGAGGGTCCCCCTCCTTCTCAATCCTTTGACATAGGGCCACAGCACGTCCAGCAGGATCCGGTTCTGGGCCGGAAGCTTGGCGAAAAGGTTGATCTCGACCCAGTACTCCAAACTATCGCACCAGGCTGGGACGAATCTCCATGAGTGCCTCCCTGGGATTCGAAGCTTCGATTATCGAACGTCCCACGATCACGAAGTCGGCACTTGGGGCTGCCCCGCACTTCGCCCCTCCCTGGGCTCCGACCCAATGGACTTCGTGACCGCCGCTCCTGCCCCGAACTTCAGGGCGTCCTGGACCTTCCCGAGGGAGCTCCCGTGGGCTCCAGAAGACGGAATCATCGGGTTTGCAAGTTGCAAACTCCCCATTTTCAC
>DATFYS010000018.1:0-2594 GCA_035314885.1 Nitrososphaerales archaeon
TCTGTCCGGTTGGCTTCGTCCCTCGCCTATGTCTTCTGGCACTGGCCTCGGGGCGGGGTGTCGCCCGAAGCCTACGAAGCGAAACTGGCATCGTTTCAACGGATATTGAGTTCGAGCAGGGTCCCCGGACTCCTGGAAGCGCTGAGTTTTCGGGTCGGCTCCTTGCCGTGGGTTCCTGCTGACGGTCCTGCCTACGAAGACTGGTACGTGGTGAAGGACTTCTCGGCCCTCGACGCCCTCAATGAAGGTGCGGTCACCGGGAACGCGCGCAATCCGCATGATCTGATTGCGAAGGACTACCTGAAGGGAGCAGGAGGGGTGCTCAAGTTGATCAGTGGGAACGTCAGCCTTCGGGATGCTCTGAGCGCCACCTGGATTGAGAAACCCATCGGGCCGTCGTATCAGTCGTACTACGATGACGTGGCGGGTGTCGTCGGAGAGAAAGAGAGCAGTCTGTGGCGAAGGCAGCTGGTGCTGGGCCCCTCGCCTCAGTTCTGCGTACACAGCGAGGATCCGATTGAATTCCCCCAGAGCTTTCGTCCGGTCGTGTCAACGCTGCGGTTGATACAATAGGCGCTGCAAAGGAGGCGATGCAAGATGGTGAGAAGACAGGGGGTCAGGTTCAGCGGCAGGTACCTCGAACTGAGCCGGAAGCACATGTGGCGCGAGGAGTTCGTCCCCCTCCTCCTGAGATATCTGGACGTCAGGCCCGGCCACAGGATCGTCGACGTCGGCTGCGGGACAGGGCCACTGACCCGGTTGTTGGCCAGGGGGTTGGGTGGCAAGGGGGAGGTCATCGGGATTGACAGAAACGAGCAACTCCTCCGGCAGGCCCGGAAGCTGGCCCGCGGGTCGGGTCTGGATGGCCTCGTCTCTTTCAGGGTGGACGATGCGACGAAGATGAAGCTGGACGATGATTTCGCGGACCGGGTGGTCTGCCAGACTGTCCTGTGGACGATGCGGGATCCTCGAGACGCGATCGCAGAGATGATCAGAATCTGCAAACCTGGGGGGATAGTAGGAGCCATCGAGGGTGCCACGGACACGATCAACCTCTACTACGCGGGAGACCGCCGGCTGACCGAGCTCCAGCAGAAGTACTGGGAGCACGAGGCCAGAGGGTTCGAGAAGCTTGAAGGGCTCGACAGAAGCGTGGGTTACAAGATTCCCGGACTCTTCAGCGAGCTGGGGTTGCAGAGGATAAGGCTCGACACCTATGCCCGTTCAGAGCTGGACATGGATGACCGCATTCCTTTGGAAGACAAGCTGGAGATGTACCGGTTTCAACTCTACTTCCTGGAACAGGACGGGGGGCTGTCGGACCGAGAAAAGAAGACCCTGAAAGCAGGCGGGATGAAGGAAGGCGAAATGAAGGAATATGCGAGGCGTCTGCGAAGATTCCTCAAGGGCGTGAACAAAGACAAGGAGGCAGTGCGAAGGAGCTCGTCAACGAACGTCAGAATCGTCTTCATCACGACTGGGATCAAGCAAGCAGGCTACCATCCCCCAAAAGGTAAATAGCAAATCTCGCGGGCTCAAGAGACGTGATCTGCCCGTCGTGCGGTGAATTCATCTTGACGGACAATCCGAGGGTCTGTCCCTTCTGCAAAACGGACCTGGAGCACTTCGCCTTCCCCGCTTCTCGCAGCTATGGGGCACCGACGAACGCAACTTCGCCCTTCGCGCCAGAAGCTGAAGTTCCACCTGCGGGAGCCAAAGGACCTGACATCTCTGGGCTCAACTTCGCGTCTTCAGGCCCTCAGGACAGCGGGGCGAGGAAGTTCATCGACAAGAGGCTCCCGAGGTGCCCGTTCTGCCGGACGAAGGAGCCCAAGTGGGAGTACGCAATCGTGACCGGTTGGCTGAACAGGGCCAACTTCCGCTGCCAGAAATGCCTTGGGGTCCTTTCGGTCCCGCTGGAATCTGTAACTTCATGGAGGAACCCGACCAGGCTGTTCGGGAATCTAGGCCAGTCAGAGTACCTGAGGGTCGAAGGTGTGGGCAACTCGCCGGGGATGGAAGGGGCGGCGTCAAGACTTGTCGGTGGGGAGTATTCCGTGGAGAAGCTCCGGATGTGGGCGGAGAGGCGGGACATGGCGCTTCCGGAGCTCGCAAGTTAAGGCCGTGTTCTGCTCCTCCAAGGTTAAGAATCAGGAAGCCGCATCCTCCATTGTTGCGCAGACCGGGGATGCTGGGAATCGCCGCTGCACTTGCAGCCTACCCGTTCATCCTCGTTTCTATCGCGCTCTCCCCGTGGTTCAACCTGTACAACAATGCGCTCAGTGACCTAGGGAACACGGTGTCGAATGGTCAGGTCGGCTATGTGTACAACGCCGGCCTCGTACTGGCAGGGGTCCTGTCCATCTCCTTCGCGGTTCTGCTTTCGAGGGAGTCTCGTCGCCGCCTGGCTTTGCTGTGGACCGTCCCATTCGCGGTGTCAGGCATTGACCTGGCCTTAGTCGGTATCTTTTCCGAGAACACCGGACATATCCATGGGACGGTTTCGGTGGTCTTCTTCCTGATGATCGTGGTGACCATGCTTGCGTACAGCTACGTCTCGTGGCCGCTGGGGACTCCGCGCATCGGAGCCGTCG
>DATFYS010000019.1:0-6736 GCA_035314885.1 Nitrososphaerales archaeon
GCCAGGTCGACGCTGTCCGAAGGGATGCCCGAAAGCTGCTCTGCCTCCGTGGTGAGGACCCGGACGTTCTGGAGCCCTTCCGAGGCGACCCGCGCCCGGACCTTCTGACTCCTCGCTGAGTCTGGCTCGACGGAATAGACAAGACCAGCAGACCCCACGATGACGGCGGCCGGTACGGTGAAGTATCCATACCCTGCGCCGAGGTCGACGACAGTCTGGCCTTCACTTACCCCTGCCTTCTTCATTGCCGCGAAAGGCTCCTGAAACCGGGCTCGAAAACGCTCTCCGAAGGACATTTTCACATGGAATCAGCCTCTGCTGCCGAGTGGTCATTGACAGTGGTTATTATGCAACCCTCGAATCACAGTCCCTGGCCTCGGCGGGACTAGCCGGGAAGCCGCGTGCCTCGACCGCTTGGTCACTGTCCTTTGTAGCAGTAGTATGGATAGCCGCCGTTTACGAGGCTTACCGCTCGCTCCACAATCTGGTCGGATATCTCCTTCCATTTCGCGTCCCAATCTATGTCCTCGACGACCAACTCCTTTTCACCGACCAAGGTCCTGGAGGGAACCTGGCTCCAGATGGGCTTTCCGTGGAACGGCTTCACTATCCTAACTGCCCACCTGCTGCATTTCATCCTCGTGGAATCGCGGCTGAAATATTGGCATTTGTCGCAGAAACGCGAAAGCCAGATGATCTGCTTCGTCCTCTTGACCGACTTCCCTAACTCCTCGAGGAGCCTCTCCGACTCCCTCCGTATCATGTCGGCGAGTTCCTTCTGGCCCTGTTCGGTGTTCGTGTAGTACTCGGGGTTCTCCTGAATGGCCCTGTACCAGCTCACGAACTCCTCTTCTTCCAAGGCGGCCCCCGAAGGCCTCCCCAGCTTATAAAATCTGGCAGTTTGTAGAGAACTCAGAACTGATAAATATCGAATGAAGTCCGAATGACAACTCGGCGCGCAGCGTGCTTCGACGGGCGAACTGGACTGACCCGAAAGGTCAGGATGATGATTTCATTGCTGCGCGCTGACATAGTTTGATTGCTTCTGTGGAAGTGATCAGGCGGGCGCCTCGGGAGGCAACGGCGCGGAGGGCGAGGGCCGAGTCGGTCCTCCGCAGGTTCACCCCTTTGACGCAGTCCCTCATCACGCTCACGGCGAACCCGTGGGCCAAGGCGTCAAGGGAGCTCTCCTTCACGCAATAGTCGGTGGCCAGTCCCCCAAGGAACAGGTCGCTGACCCTGTCCTTCTTCAGCCGCCTGGCGAGGTCTGTGCCCTGGAACGCCGAGTACGCCTCGACGTTCCTGCGAGAGGCTTTGCTGATCACCGTCGCTCCGGCTGGAACTCTGAGACCCGGGTGGAATTCGGCCCCCCGAGTGCCCATCACGCAGTGTGGGGGCCAGGTCCCCCCCTGACCTTCGAAAGAGCAGTGGTCGGGTGGATGCCAGTCCCTGGTGAAGAAGATTGGATTCCCATTCCGTTCGAAGGCTTCAATCACTCTATTCAGTTTCGGCACGACCTGATCCCCGTGGCTAACGGGAAGGCTCCCGCCCGGGCAGAAGTCCCGCTGGACGTCGACCACTACGAGCGCCGCTCGCGCCAATCCCCCTACCTCCAGGTGAGCGATGGCTGTGACGTCCTCAGTTCCTTGAGGTTGCTGAGTACGCTTGACCGTATCCGATCGAGGCTCTCGAACTCCCGGACAAGCTTCCCCTCGCGCAACAGAGGTTTGAGCATAGAGACCGAACCCTTGGGCGGGGAGCCCCCTTCCAGCGCAACGAAGTCCCGGAAGCCGGAGGACCTGTAGACCGCCTTCCGTCCCCCCATTCCCCCCCTCTTGGCCCTGAATTCGCGCTTCTTGCCGCTTGATACCTCGACGATCTTCGCGCTGAAGTCTATCACTGGTGGGTAGGCGACTGCGGTGCCCACGCCGAAGCCGTCCACTATGTCGCGAAGTCCTGAAACGGCCCCCTCGTCCAGCCTCCCCGAGGCAATCAGCTTCACCTTCTTCCCCCCGCGGATGTCGAGCTCCCACCTGACCTCTTCAGCTATCTTGCGGAAGTCGCCCCGCCTGGAGGCGGGCGTATCCAGCCTCACTCCCCAGAGCTTCGGACCGAGGACCTCGAGGGCTTTGATGGACTCGGCCTTCTCGTCCCAGAAGGTGTCGACGAGCGCAACCCTCGGCACCCCTTTCGAAATCGTCTGGTCAAAGAGCCTCCATGCCTTTTCTTGGTCACCCAGCACTTGGACCAACGCATGGGGCATGGTCCCTGACGGTTCGACCTTCAGGAGCTTCGCCCCGAGCACGTTAGATATGCCGTCGAAGCCTGCGAGGTAGCAGGCCCGCTCCAAAAGTGGCGCCAGGACCGGGTGTACCCGGCGCGTCCCGAAGCTGAGCAACAGCCGGGAGTCGGCCGCCATCCTGAACCTAGCCGCCCTGGTGGACACGCTGGTGGACGAAGACAGCAACCCGAGTATCGGGTTCTCGTACTGCGCGAAGTCCGAATACCGCCCTTCTATCGTAAGCACGGGCTCGTAGATTGCCGTGCCTGAGTCGGCCAGGAATATTCCTCCCTCGTCGAAGGAGGAGACGTTGATAGGCAGTCCTTCCAGCAGCTTCGCGACTTCGTAGATGCCGGTCAAGACCCCCCAGTTCTGTGGGGAGTCGTAGGGGAGGTCGCGCGCGTAGACCTCCATCACCACCCTCGAGTCGATGTGGTTCTTCTGGAGGACCTCCTTCGTGTAGAGGAAGTATGAATCGGTCGTCTCTGCATTCCGGATCTCCTTCTCCGTCGCCAGCCAGAAGAGCCTGTCGTCCAGGTCTAGGCGGGGCATCTGTAGGAGCGGCCCATCGGGCTGTGGAAAAAGTGTTTCTGTTGCTCTTGCCGCGGTCCGCTCTCAGAATCCTTATACATGGAAGGGGCGAGCTCGAAATCTAGGGCCGGTAGTTCAGCGGTACGAACGCCCGCCTCGCACGCGGGAGAACCTTATGGTCCCGAGGTCGGGGGTTCAATTCCCCCCCGGTCCACCTTTCCATCAAATAGGTGAACGTTTCATCAGATTAAAGATGCTTTCACGAATCCAGCGTACCACCCCCATACAGGGGCTATTCCCTGCGGTGCATTTTTCGCCCGAATGGAGACCGAACATAGTTTGTGACAGGCACATAGAAACCTAGAAAGAAGGCAGCCTACCGTCTTTCAGTGGAAAGACGGTAGTAGATACCCAATCCAAGACGCAGCGGTTTCAAAAAACAGATTGAAACCACTCTCAGCAACCTAAAGCGCGTAATGGAATCCGAGCCATGGTCACAGGTTTCCGTCCGCATCCTACTGTTTCCCCTCTTTGTCACAACCGCCACTTCCATTTGTCAAGATCTCCTACCTGCGGAGGGTGGCTCTCGAGACAAGGAAGAGGAGCACGTCTACCACGAGAACGGCGCCTGCCTGCTCGTATGAGGACGTCCTTGGTGATCAGATGTCATAGTGGGATTGAACTCAACGGCGCCATCGAAATGGACCACGGACTCGTCCAGGGACGAAACCCCCCGTGAAGGTGGAATTTACGGCGCGTGGGGGGACAAAGGTGTATAACAATCGGCAGACAAGCCTGACGAAAAGATGAATCGCAGAGCATTCACTGCATTAGTGACTGCGACTCTGCTGTCAGGGCTGAGCGTGGTCCTGCCACTTCCTGCCATTGGCGCAGCCGTGCCGCCGTGCGGGACTGTGTTGTTCGCGAACACCTTCATATCTGGCCTACCAGACAACTGCGCCACCCCGTTCGCGTACAAAATCGGTTTTCCAGGCATCACTGTCATCTGTGGTGGGGGAGCGATCACCGGCAACGGCTCGAACATAGGAATCTGGAACCCCGGGTTCCCGAACGTCGATATCAAGAACTGCATACTCAAGGGGTTCAAGGTCGGCTTCTACATCACGGACGCTGTTGGAGTTGACCTGAAGAATAACGTCGCGTCGAACAACCTCGCCGACGGGTTCGTGCTACTCGGCAACACGCTGGGCACGGCGACTCGGAACGTTGCAACGGGGAATGGGCTCAACGGCTTCAACATAACAGACTCCTCTTATCTCACCATCACGCATAATTCCGGTTCTTCGAACGCCCAGAATGGATTCTCCCTCCTAAACGACACTCACTCCCGCTTCTCGGAGAACAAGGCCGGGAAGAACACCCTTGACGGCTTCAAGATTGCATCCTCTCCCTACAACTCCTTTGAGACGAACGCCGCCATCTACAACCATGCAGACGGCTACGATGTTCTGCCCGGCTCGGACAGCAACATGTTCGAGACCAATCAGGCAATGCACAACAGAGGAATAGGTTTCGACAGCGCCGTGTCGCCTAGAGGGTACTACTACGGGAACACGGCCGCGGGCAACAGTTACGGATTCGTCCTAGGCAACCTCTCCAACTACTGCTTCGCGTCCAGGAACACCGCCAGCGTAAACAGCGAGGACGGGTTCCTGATCTACCAAGGCGCCGACCACGAGGTCCTCAGCCATAATTTCGCACGCGGGAATAGGCTCAACGGCTTCGAAATCAACTCGACGGATAGCGACGAAGTCTCCTACAACGTTGCCTACAGCAATGCAGCCAGCGGATTCGCCCTCAACGCCACCAACAACGTCTTCCTCTATTACAACACGGCAACCTCAAACGGCGGCGATGGGTTCGGGGTTTCGGGCGGGGTCAAAGACTACATTTACTACAACTTTGCCGCGTCCAACGCCCTCAGCGGAATCCTTCTGAACAACCTCTCCTCAAACAACCAGTTGTACTTCAACACGGCATGGAATAACGGCAACGACGGAATACTGCTAGATAGCACTACGAGCCTTAACCAAGTCGTGTTCAACAGGACGCCGGGATCAGGAGCTGCTCCCACCAACACTCCGTTCGGCCGAGCCGACTACTCGGCCGGGGCGGGGACATTGGGAACCGCGAACTACTGGTGGCTCAACATCCCAGCAGCCTTCCATGTCAAGACATTCCCCCTGGGCCTGCCCTAGATAGTAGAAGCAGCGGAGAGCGGCTTCCATCCCCCATTTGTGCGGACTCGGCGAGGGCTTGGCCCATCAAGGCTGAGTGCAGAGTTCTTGGCAGGACTCCGTCGAACGCCGGGGCGGTAGTGCACCCGGCTACATCCAAATTGGCAGGGGTTTCCTAGTGTCAGGATTCGCTTAGAAAATCAAGCGATTCCAACCGGATTCGAACCTATGCTGCTGCACTTCACGTTCCGCCCCCATACGGGAGCTAATCCCCCCGGTTCACTCTTCAATTCGGTCGAGTCTTCCACGGCTCCTAAATACAGGGGACGCTGGATCGGAAGTGTGCGGTCGTTGAGCATCCGCTCTTCGGTGCGCGGGGCCAGGGCGCGACACTCCTAGATGGCCAGACCGATGGAGTTACCAGTCAAAATCAATAGGGAAGCGCCGCCGGTTCAGCTTTCGCCCTTCACCGAATACTTCAAGGGATTCGACAAGGTTCAAGCCGTCAGGAGCGTCTTCGGCGACCAGACAGGGAGGGTGTTGAAGAGACTCAGAGTCGGGTTCATCTCTAACAGGTACATGTTCATGGGCGTCAGCGACCGCGACGGAAACCTTGCAGTCGGCACCTACCATCTCAAGACCAGCGATCTTAGGACCCTGTATCTCGACGTCATCCACGAGCTGTTCCACGTCAAGCAGTTCATGCGGGACAAGGAATACTTCCGGCGGGAGCACCAGCGGTACCTGAAGAAGACCGGTTTCGATACTGCGCTGTACTTCAAGAGTCCGATCGAGGTCCCGGCCTACAGACATGCCGTCGACGAGGCCAAGAGAATCGGGATGTCCTACGACGAGATAGCGGAGTACCTGAAGATGGGTCCGGTCCGCCCGAAGGTCTTCTCCAAGCTCCTGGCAGACGTCGGGCTTGAGGCTGGGATGACCAGCGCCCCTCCGGTAGAGCTCAGTGTCAGAATCAAGCGAAAGGCGAAGGTGCGTCTCTATCCTTTCACTGACTACTTCAAGGGGTTCGAGCGGGTCCAAGCGGTCAGGGCTCTCTTCGGGGACAGGACCGAGGGGGTCCTGCGCCAGCTGAAGGTCGAGTTCTCTGGCTCCCCAGTCCGCATGATCACACCGGACGAAGAGGACGGCCACCTGCAGGTCAGCGTTCCGTACCTCAAGACGGGCGACGAGAGGCTTGTCTACCTGGACATCCTGGTCTGCCTGACCCTGCTGAAGCGCATCTCCGAAGGAAGACGGCTGGTGGACGCGAAGAACCCCGACTTTGCGCACAGCAGGGCGTTCGTAGAGTCCTACCGCGCCGCGGTGAAGGAGGCGAAGCGCCTCGGGGTCTCAGATTCCGAGCTAGCCGACCACATGTTCATGCCGAGATTCGTGATGACCCCCGCGGAGTTCCGAGTATTCCTGAAGAGGATTGGACTCGGTCGGACGAGACAAGCCGGGTAAGGCGAGAGCGTCCGGAGAGCATGGACGGCCTTGCTGAAGGATCTGCCCTGAGGCTAGCTCGCGCTCGCTTTCGGCCCGGTCTCTTCCAAGCCTAGTTCTTTCCCGAAGGCGGCTCTGAGGCCCTTGTACCTGTTCCTGACGGTCACTTCAGTCACGCCGGCTGCCTCGGCTATCTCCTTCTGGGTCGCTACCTCTCCCTCCAGGACGCCAGCAAGATAGAGCGCGCTGGCCGCAAGGCCCATCGGCGCCTTTCCTGCAGATA
>DATFYS010000020.1:0-3018 GCA_035314885.1 Nitrososphaerales archaeon
GGCCTGGGCCCTGCCAACGGAGAAGGCGGTGGAGGTGGCGCTGAGGACACAGCAGGTCCTTGCGGAGGAGACCGGAGTGTCTGGCGTGGTGGACCCGCTAGGAGGGTCGTACTACGTGGAGTGGCTCACGGACCAGATGGAGGAGGAAGCCTACAAGTACTTCGAAAGAATAGATTCTGCAGGAGGGCTGCTGAAAGCGATCAAGTCGGGTTACCTCCAGAGGGAGATAGCCGAGAACTCCTACAGATTGTCTAAGCGGGTGCAGGAAGGGAAGGACGGGATCGTGGGAGTGAACAAGTTCGAAGTGGACGAGAAGAAGCCAATTGAGACCCTGAAGATAGACTTCAAGGCCCAGAGGGCGCAGATCAGGAGGTTGAATCAGGTCAAGAAGGAAAGGAACCAGGCCAAGGTGGATGCGGCTCTGACGAGGATCCGCAGGGCCTTTGAATCGGAGAAGGCGAACTCGATCTATCCAATGCTTGACGCAGTCGCGCAGTACGCAACGCTGGGTGAGATCATTCAGGTGGGGCGCAACGTGTTCGGGACATGGACGGAGCCCATGATTGTATAGGACCCCCAAATGTTTTCAAACCCAAGCGGCCGCCCGTTGGCTGGATTGAAGGGGAGAGCACAGGCTGGCCAGAGGAAGATCAGGATACTGGTTGCCAAACCTGGGCTTGACGGGCACGACAGGGGAGCGCTTGTGCTCGCCAGGGCCCTGAGAGACGCGGGGATGGAGGTAATCTACAGTGGGCTGCTCCCTTCAGCGGAGCAGGTCGCACGCATGGCGGTGGACGAGGACGTGGACGTAGTTGCGCTGTCCCTGCTGAACGGAGCCCACATGACGGCCTTCCCGAAGGTGAAGCAGCTGCTCGAGAAGGCGGGCGGCAAGGACATCATTGTGGTGGGAGGGGGCATAATCCCCGAGGAAGACAAACCGAAGCTCCTGAAGATGGGAATCACGGGACTCTATGGGCCTGGGAGCTCCTTTGACGACATCGTCGAACACGTGAGGGGAAGGGTTAGGAAGGAGCGCTGGAAGGAATAGCCTATGCTCGAACAGGACGAGTTCATGGAGCTCTCCAAGATGAACTTCGACGTGTCCGATGAGCAGAAGCTTATCCTCGACCAGGTCGACAGGGCCTGCCGCGAAATCAGGCCCATCGAAGAGAAGTGCTATCTGGAAAGAAGGCTAAACGACCAGGTGAAGCCTGTCTTCGCCAAGGCGCACATGCTCGGCCTCCCCATCTCGAGGAAGTACGGGGACGGTCAGGGAGCGGACATGGTCACCTACGCCCTGGCCATCGAGAGGATAGGAAGGGAAGGAACGGGGGTCAGGACCTTCTTCTCCGTCCATATCGCTCTCTGCCAGAACACTCTGCAGCACTGGGGGAACGAGGAGCAGAAGCAGCGTATACTTTCGCCCGCCACCAGAGGAGACAAGATCCTCGCATTCGGACTTACCGAGCCGGGGGCAGGAAGCGACCCAGCTTCACTGACGACTTCATTTGAGGAGAAGGGAGGCAAGTTCGTGCTAAGCGGTCAGAAGACGTGGATCTCGAATGGGTCCATCGCAGACCAGTGCCTGATCTTCGCCTATCCGAAGGGGAAGAGGGAAGGGATGTGCGCCTTCGTGGTTGACAAGGACACCTCAGGCTTTTCGGCGCAACCCATCGAGCACAAGCTCGGACTCCCCACGGCTGATACGGCGACCATCTACCTTGACCAGGTGGAGGTGCCGAAGGAGAATCTGCTCGGGCCCAGGGGCAAGGGACTCTCCGTGGCACTCTCGGGACTGATGAACGGGAGGTTGAGCGTCGCGGCCGGATGCGTTGGGGTGATCCAGGACTGCCTGGACGAGGCCGTCAGGTACGCCGGGGTGAGGGTGCAGCACGGAAAAAAGATCGGACGACACCAGCTTGTGCAGAGGCACATAGGGATCATATCCACCAACCTTGACGCCGCGAAGTGGCTGCTGCTGAGGGCAGCCTTCGTGAAACAGAAGTACGAAGAGAGCCCGACGAACGTAGAACTGAGAGACATGGCAGACAACGTGATAACCAAGGCGAAGTACTTCGCGGCAAACGCCTCGTTCGACGCGGCCAACAGGGCCGTCCAGGTCTTTGGTGCAAACGGCTACTCTCTTGAAAACCGGCCTGCCCGGCACCTCGCGGACACCAGGGTCACGACGATCTACGAAGGGACCAACGAAATCCTCGAGCAGAAGATAGCCGTTGGAGCCCTCGGAAGGGAGTTCGAGGCGTACTCCTGAAGCGGCGGGCGCAGAGAGTGATCGGACGTCAGGTCATCCTCGCAGTCATGATAGTAGCCCTGTTGGGGGCAGGTCTTTTCACCTACTACGAGTTCGGTATGCCTTCCAGCGGGTGTAGCGCGCCGAACGCTCCCGTGGCAGGGAGGTACCAGGCTCTGACGATCAGATTCGGAGCTGTAACCGAGTACTGTCTTGACAATCCTTCCCGGTGGTCCAACGGTATCTTCGTTGCCCCGGACGGCTCGGTCTGGTTCGGGGAGCAGGCGGTCCCCGGGCTTGGGCACCTTTTCACCAACGGAACTGTGGTTGAGTATCCGTGGCCTGGATATCATGGCGGAGGAAGTGTTTCCTCTTCGCCCACATCGAGCATATGGGGGGTGGTTGCTTGGAACGGGAGAATCTGGGCTGCAGATGGAGACGCCAACAAGTTGTTTGGCTTTGACCCGGCTGACAGGTCTACGATATCCGTGAATGCAACGGGGGCCCCATTCCCCTACCTCCTCACTCCGGCCCCCGATGGCTCCCTCTGGTTCACGACGCTCTCCGCCAAGCCGCTTCTGGCAAGCCTGGGGACGGATCTCAGCCTCACGGTCTATCCTGTCTCAGGGATTGGGAAGGAAGAGCCGATCCAGGTTCTCTTCGAGAACAGCACTCTCGCGTACATGGTGGCGCTTAACCCCGACAGCACCACGGGAGAGGGAGGCCTTTACTCCTTTGACCCTCAGACAAGCACCGGGACGATAGCC
>DATFYS010000021.1:0-7224 GCA_035314885.1 Nitrososphaerales archaeon
CAGGCAGGATGTAACGGGCATGTCGTCCAGAAGAACTGTGCAGGCTCCGCATTCGCCAGTGTCGCATCCCTTCTTCACGCTCGTCTTACCGGCGATGTCGTGCAGATAGTCGCACAGGGACTGGTTAGGCTCGATCTCCTCGTTCATCCTTGCCCCATTGAGGACGAAGTTCACCCTAATCTTGTTCAACCCCCACCACCTCTGAAATCAGCTGCAGGATCAGGCGCCTGGTCAGCACATGGACGAGACGCCTCCTGTAATGTTCGCTTGCGCGGATATCGGAAATCGGCTTGGAGTCTTCGGCGGCCAGGGTAGCCACCTTGTCTGCCTGCCTGGCGGTAGCCTCGCTCCCCGTCATTGCACTGGAAGACCTTTCAGCGAGAATGGGGGTTGGCGCCACCGCGCCAAGTGCGACCCTGCTGGTTCCGAACTTCCCATCGTGAATTGCGGTCGCTACGGCCACAGAGACCGTAGAAAGCACGTTCTCGTTCCTCACCGCTGCCCTCGTCCACGCGCTAGAAAGTCCCTCCGCTGGAATCTCCACGGAAGATACGATTTCCCCTCTTCGAAGTCCGTTCCTCTTCGGCCCCGTGAAGAAACTCTGGACCGGGACCGTTCGCTGTCCAGATCTGCTCAGGAGAGTGACGTTCGCTCCCAGAGCAATCAGAGGTGGTGCCGAGTCGGCGGCCGGGGATGCGGTCGCGAGGTTCCCGCCCAAGGTCGCGATGGACCTGATCTGCAGGGTCCCGACGTTCGCGGCGGCCTGGCGGAGTGCATTCGCGTACCTTCTAACAAGGTGGCTTGATTCTATCTCTGAGAAGGTGGCGAGGGCGCCTATGTGCAGGACGCCTTTACTCGCGCCAATGCCTCCGAGCTCACCCCTGAGGCGGCTCAGATCCACCACAACGTCGGGGGAAATCATCCGTTCTTTCAGGGCAATCATGATGTCGGTCCCTCCGGCCAGGATCGCCACTTCCTTGTCCTTCCCCTCGAGGGCCTCGAACAGATCGGAGAGGGTTCCCGGGACGACGTAGTCGAAGCGAGGAATCGGCGCGAGATACTGGAAGGATTTCATGGCTGGCGTTCCCTCTCTTCCAACGCCTCGGAGATTCTTTCGGGCGTGTACGGGAACCTCCGAATGGGGAAGCCCAGGGCGTTGTAAACCGCGTTGGCGACGGCTCCTGCCACAGGCTCGATCCCCGCCTCTCCCACACCTTTGGCCCCGTAGGGACCGAAGTCATCCGGAGCCTCGATGATGATGGTCTTGATGTTGGGGACGTCTGCGGCAGTCGGGATGTGGTAGTCGAGGAAGGTCTTGTTTCTGATGATTCCCTCCTTCAGGATCAGTTCCTCCATGAGGGCGTATCCGAGACCCTGGGCCACTCCGCCAATGATCTGGCTTTCGTACTGGTTCCGGGCGACGACCCCTCCAGAGTCATGGGCAGCTGTGTAGTTGACGACGTCCACCTTGCCGGTCTCCGTGTCCACTTCGACTTCGGCGACGTGAGCTGCGAAGGCGTAGGAAGGCGCGAGGTCTCCTCTTCCGGCCTTCCTATCCCAGGCAGGCAATTGTTTGGTGACCCTGCCTTCTTCCTTGAGCTTGAGGCCCCTCCGGGAACATTCTGTGACGAGCTTTTCGAAACCCACGCCCTTGCCTCCGTCCCCGGCCCGTCTCACCAGGTCTTCCTCGAAGACGAGGTCTTCGGCGGGACAAGACAGCATTTCAGAGGCGACCATGGCGAGCTTCCCCCTGAGCTTCTCTGAAGCCAGAAGCATCGCCTTCCCCCCGAAGACTGTGCTACGCGAGGCCACTGTGGGACCCGAATCGGGAACAAGATCGGTGTCGGGGGTGACGACGGAGACCCTCTCTGGGCTCGTCCCCAGGACCTTGGAGACAATGCGGACGAAACCGGTGTAGATCCCCTGGCCGTACTCCGTCAGTCCAGCCTTTACGACCACACGCCCTTCTGGTGTGATCTCCACGGTTGCGGTGGCCTGGTCCGCCTCCCCGTTCAGGCCCTCTGGATGGATGGTGCAGGCCATCCCTATCCCTCGCCTCTTCGTCCCGAGTCCTGGTCCTGCCATTCGCTTTACGTCCCAGCCGGAAGCGGTCCTCGCTTGGATGATGCACTCCTCCAGCCCGATCGACCCCGGAAGTATCTGTCCGGTTGGCGTGATTGACCCGACCCTGAGAATGTTGCGGAGCCTGAACTCGGCGGGGTCCATTCCAATCAACTCCGCGGCCTCGTCCATCTGAAGTTCGGCTGCGAACGACGCCTGCGGTTTCCCGAACCCCCTGAAGGCCCCCGTGGGGACGTTGTTGGTGTAGACGGCCGTCCCGTCTATGAACACGTTGGGGATTTCGTAAGGGCCTGCGGCCACGACGACCGCGACGAAAAGAACGCGCTCGCTAAGGGACGCGTAGGCTCCACCATCAGCGAGTATCCGGGCCCTGACCGCGGTTATCTTCCCCTTGGTGGTCACTCCCATCTCCCTCTCGAAAATCATGGGATGCCGCTTTGGATGGAAAGCGGTTGACTCCTTTCTTGAGAAAGCCAAGAGCGCAGGTCTCTTGGTCAGCCAGGCACCGAGGGCTGCCAGTGAACAGACCTCGTCGGGGGCATCCTGCTTTCCGCCGAACCCACCGCCTGTGGGGGCCTGGATGATACGGACGTTTGGCGCCGCGCTCCCCAGGACGGTCGAGACTGCCTTCTTCACCATGAAGGGGTTCTGCATCGACCCCAGGACCGTAACACCATCGCTCTTCGGGTAGGCGATGGCGGCTTCAGTTTCGAGGTACGCCTGTTCCTGGACCGGAGTACTGTATGTCCCCTTCACTACGAAGTCTGCCTTGGCGAGCCCCTTCTCGACGTCGCCAACACTGACGAAGTGCCTTGCGGTCAGGTTACCGGCAGGATGAATTGCAGGAGCCCCAGGCAGCAGCGCCTTGGTCGCGTCGAAAACTGCGGGGAGCTCCTTGTAATCGACCTCCACCGCCTGGACTCCCATTTCGGCAGACTCCGGGGTATCAGCAATTATGATCGCGACTGAATCTCCGGAGAACCTGACCTTGTCATGACAGAGGACCGGCCGGTCCTTGACCACGTATCCGATGTAGTTGGACCCTGGCACGTCCTTCGCGGTCGCGACCCTGACCACCCCCTGGATCCTTTCTGCCTTTGAGATGTCTATGCGATTGATCAGGGCGTGCGGATGGGGAGACCTGACGACCCGGACGTAGAGTGCGTCTTCCTCGATGTTGTCGGTTGTGTACCTGGTCTCGCCCAGGGCCTTCTCCAGGGCGTCGGTTCTGGGAATCTCAACGACCTTGGTGACACGCTCCTCGAGTTCCAGCGCGGTCAAGTCGGATGGCAAAAGGCCTGTTGGCCTTTAAATTCTATCTGCCCCTCTTTCCGCCTCGCCGATTTTCCTCAAACATCTCGATAACCCTGTCGGGCTCCTTCAGCCCCGAGCCGGTGACCAGGACCACCACCGTTTCCTCTCTGTCGATGCTCCCGGCCGACAGGAGCTTTCGCAGTCCAGCGAGCCCTGCAGCTCCGGACGGCTCTGCGAAGATCCCTTCGTATGCGGCCAGGTCCCTGACCGATTGCAGAATCTCCCCATCGCCAACGCTCACACCTGTCCCGCCTGTCTTACTCACCCCCTCCATCGCGGCGTCTCCGTCCCAAGGGTAGGGGTCAAGAAGCCCCCCCGCAACGGATGAAGGATACGGTTCAGGGACCAGCTGGTCGATTCTGATCCCCTTCTGGATCGCCTTGACGAGCGCCTGGTTCCCGGTGGGCTGGACCGCGACGAGGCGAGGATACTGCTTCAGCAGACCGATCTCTTTGAAGTCCCGGACCCCCTTCCAAATCCCGGTGAGGAGGCACCCAGACCCCGTGGGGACCAGGATGGCGTCCAGTTCCTCCCATTCCATCTGTTCGAACGATTCGTAGGCCATCGTCTTCGGCCCCTCGACCTGGTACGGATTGAAGGGCCCGAAGCTCGGGCAGGGGTAGTAGCCGTGCGTTTTCACCGCGGTGAGCATCGCCTGCACGGTGGCGTCCTCGCCTTCCTTCACCTGCTCGCACCTTGTTATTGTCGCCCCATAGAGGAGAAGCTGAGCGGTCTTTCCCGCGGCTGCATCAGGTGGGATGAACGCATGACACTTCATCCCCGCCGCGGCCGAGTAGGCAGCTAGGGAGGCAGCCGCGTTCCCGCTTGAGGCTATCGCAACGTCCTTCTTTTTCAGCTCGACCGCCTTGGCGGAACCGACTGCCATCGCCCTGTCCTTGAACGACGCCGTAGGGTTTCTCGTCTCATCCTTGAGGAAGAGGTTCTTCATCCCGAGTCTTTCGCCCAGCCTCTTCGCGTGAATCAGTGGGGTGCTCCCCTCTCCGAGCCTAATGCCGAAGTTCTTGTTCACCGGCATCAGCTCCTCATATCGCCAGACGTCCCTTTCCGTCCTGGTCTTGAGCGAAGCCCGGGTGAGCTTCTCAGAGACTCTGCCGTAGTCGTATTCGATGTCGAGTCTCCCGAGGTCGTTTCTCCTGCACATGATGGGGCTCTCCGCGGGGTCGTATCGGGTCCCGCACTTCGAGCAGACCAGGCGCTCTACGAATGACATCCTAGGATATGACGTCGAAGCCTTTCTGATATTCCCTTAGCTGCTCTACGGTGTAGGGGTCCAGCTTCTTGCTGGTCCGGGTGACGACCTGCTTCTTCCTGACTCCGAACACTTCGGTTGAGAGGTATCTTCCTCCCGAGTCGTTGATTACCGTGGCGAGCCTCTTTATCTCCGGGTGTTTCTTGAGCAGTTTGACCGCAGCAGCCACGTTGCACCCTGAGGATATGCCGCAGAATATCCCCTCCTCCTTGCTGAGGCGCTTCGTCATTTCGATTGCCTCTTCGGATGTGGTGGTAACGACCCCTGTGAGCAGGCTGAGGTCCAGGTTCTTTGGGACGAACCCGTCCCCGATCCCCTCTATCCTATGGGTTCCCCACTTGCTGTGCGCCAGGATCGGAGCTTCCGACGGCTCTACGGCGTAGAGCTTGACCTTCGGGTTCTTCTCCCTCAGGTACCTTCCCACCCCTGTCAGAACCCCGCCCGTCCCCTGGGAGGCGACGAACGCATCGACCTTTCCTCCGAGCTGGTCCCAAAGCTCGGGGCCTGTGCTCTTGTAATGCGCGAGTGGGTTGTCCGGGTTGGAGAACTGGGCAGGGACCCAGTACTTCCCCTTGTTCTTCTTCACAAGTTCGTCTATCTTATCCAGACAGAAGTCGACGTCGCTTTCGGCCCCCGGGGTGAGTATCAACTCGCCTCCGAATGCCTTGATCATCTTCTTGCGCTCGTCGCTCATCCCTTCAGGCATGACGATGGTCACCTTGTACCCCAATCTTGCGCCGATGAAAGTGCAGGCGATCCCAGCGTTGCCTGTGGAGGCCTCCAGGATCTCCATCCCCGGCCTGAGGTCTCCCCGCCTGACCGCTTCGAGGATCATCTGCTTGTAGATTCTGTCCTTCAGGCTCTCTGTGGGGTTGAACGCTTCGAGCTTCGCGAAGATCTCCGAACCAAGACCCTCTGCCTCCGGGATCTTCGAGAGTCGGACGGTTGGGGTCCCGCCTATGATGTCCAGTATGGAGCTGTCCTTTGCGACCAACTCGTTCTCCTCGGGCTATCTCCTGCGCTTGGACCCCATGACCATGGCCATGACGGCCTTCTGGACATGGAGCCTGTTCTCGGCCTGCTCGAAGTAGAGGGAGTACTTCGGGTTGTCGATGACTTCGTCGGTTGCTTCCTGACCCCTGTCAGCGGGGCCGCAGTGCATGTACTTCCCCTTGTTCGTCAGGTCCATCATTTCCTGGGTGCACTTCCAGTCCGCGAACTGGTTCTGGTATTGGGACGCCCCTTCTTTGTTCACCGTGTTGCTGTATGGTGGGACGAACCCCTTCGGAGACCATGCTTTGGGGTAGACGAAGTCTGCTCCCTGGAAAGACTCCTTCATGTCGTTCGACACCTTGAAGCTCCCGCCGTACCTGTCGGCGTTCTTCTCGCATGCGCTGATGACGTTGTCCTCAAGCTCGAACCCCTTGGGGTGGGCTAGGACGACGTCCATGCCGAACTGCGTCCCTATGAGAACGGAGCTCTGCGGGACCGCGAGGGGTTTTAGTCCCCCCGAGTAGGCGTAGGACACGACGAACTTCTTCTTCCTAGGCTTCGGCGCGACGTCGACGATCGCCTTCATGTCGGCCAGCGCCTGGAACGGATGGTAGATGTCGTCCTCCATGTTCAGGACAGGGATGTCGGCCCAGTTGGCGAACTCCTGGATTATCCTGTGCCCTCTGCCTATGATCCACTTCGCCGCGTCACCGTAGCACCTTATGGCAATCGAGTCACCGTAGCGCGACAGGACCCTCCCCACGTCGGCGATCGCTTCCGTCTGGTAGGGGACCATGTCCTCCGGGAGAGTCGGGGTGTAGACATCGCTTGGGTTCATGAAGTGAGCGTGGCCGCCGAGCTGGTAGATGCCGGCTTCGAACGAATTGCGTGTCCTCAGGGAGCGGTTGTAGAAGAGCATGAACAGGGTGCGTCCGGGAAGATATGCAGTGTTCCTCCTCTTCCAGAACTTGACCTTCAGGTCCTCAGCTGCCTTCAGAATCTTGGAGATCTCCTCCTGCGAGTGATCGTTCGTGTTCAGAAAGTCCTTTCCGGCCATTGAACCGACATAGGGTGGGGATTTCATGAGGACTCCCCTCGAATGAGCGACTTATACGCGGTTCGAAATGTGGCCTGTCTGATGCGCCGGTCTGGAGCCGGAGGGATGGGAGGAAGCCAGCGCATGAAGTTTTTAACTCCGAAGACTGCTTTGCGGTAGACGTCGGTATGTCATCTCTGGAGCTCTATGCCCCCACGGACCTCGACGACGCGCTCCGGTTCATAGAGCAGGGGGACAAGGATGTGGCCGTCATCGCAAGCGGGACGGATCTCATCCCGCGGATCAGGAGGAGGAAGGCTTCCCCGTCAATCCTTCTCGACATCTCCTCATTCACGGAAGATCTGCGGTACATACGCCAGTCCGATGGGACCATCCGCATCGGCGCCCTCACCACAATAACGGACCTTTTGGAGTCAACAATGTTCGACGGCAAGCTTTCGATAATCCGGGAAGCCGGGACCCTCTTCGGAGCTCCCCAGGTGCGCAACGTCGCGACCGTCGGCGGAAA
>DATFYS010000022.1:0-2045 GCA_035314885.1 Nitrososphaerales archaeon
AGGCGATCAGAATCGTCGCGGGGGACGAGAACGTCGATTCTCTGCTGGTGATATTCATTCCACCCATGGCGGTCCGGACAGAGGACGTCGCGGAGGAGATAATCAGGGCGACGAGCGAACTGAAGGGCAGAATCCCAGTAATGACCAACTTCATGGCGGCGAAGGGGATCTCGGGCCAACTCTCCGACGGCCATGTCAGGATTCCTTCCTACCCATTTCCAGAGGACGCGGCCAAAGCACTTGCTCATGCGGTGCGTTACGGTCAGTGGCTCACCGAGCCTTCGGGGGTTATGAGGACCTTCCCTCATCTGCGAAGGCTGGAGGCCGCAGCCATCGTTTCGAAGGCGTTGGCAGGCGGCGGGGGGTGGCTTGACCCCGACGAAGCGAGCAGGTTCCTGGATTGCTACGGGATCCCAATCGCGAAGTCTCAAATGGCCAGCTCTCCTCGCGATGCAGCCAGAGTTGCGGGGACGTTCTCCGGCAAGGTGGTGCTGAAAGCCTCGGCGCCGGGACTGCTTCACAAGACTGAGATGGGGGCGGTCAAGGTCGGTCTGACGAAGGACCAGGTCGAAGCCGCAGCGCGGGAGATGGCCGAAAGCCTTCACAAAGCCGGCATTGCCGGAGCAACCTTCCTGATACAAGAGATGGTTCCTGATGCCGTGGAGATGTTCGTTGGCGTGACAAACGACCCCAACTTCGGGCCCCTGATAGCCTGCGGAGCGGGGGGAGCGCTGGTAGAGCTTCTCCGGGACGTCTCCGTCAGATTGACCCCGGTGACCGACCTGGACGCACGTCAGATGGTGAGGTCGCTCAGAACCTTTCCGATACTCGAAGGATACAGAGGAGGACCAAGACAGGACATCGAAGCCTTGGAGGAGGTCTTGCTTCGGGTAGGTCAGATGGTAGAAGACATCCCGGAGATAGCGGAACTCGACCTGAATCCCCTCATGGTCCGACGGGGAGGGGACGGAGCAGTGGTCGTGGACGCGAGGGTGAGGATAGCTGAAAGCACCCCGGAGCTTCCACTGGGGGCAAAGAAACGCTGACTTGTGCCTAACACTTTCGGGACAATCCATTTAACCGTCGAGGGACGGCCGATGAAACATGGCAGGGTCCAATGAGGTCTCAGAGTCAAAGATAGGTGTGTATTGGAAGGAAGAACCGCTGATCAACCCGTCTGCAAGGTTCGTCGAGCAGGCCAACGCCTCCGACAAAGCGGTGTACGAGAGGTTTGGCGAAAGCAACTTCCCTGGATGCTTCGACGAGTACGCCAATTTCCTGACCTGGGACAGGCGCTGGGACAAGACCCTCGATACAAGCAACCCTCCTTTCTGGAAATGGTTCGTCGGAGGGAAGCTCAACGTGTCGTTCAACTGCGTCGACAGGCACCTTCCAAAATACGGAAACAAGGCGGCGATAATATGGGTACCTGAGCCCGAGGACGAACCGGACAGAGTCATAACCTACCGTGAACTTCACAAGCTCGTCAACGAGTTTGCCCTTGTCCTTCAGTCGCTGGGGCTGAAGACGGGTGACAGGGTAACCTTCCACCTGCCAATGAACCCAGAACTCCCGATATCGATGCTCGCCTGCGCAAGGCTCGGGATAGTCCATAACGAGGTCTTTGGGGGGTTCAGCGCAAAAGCCTGCGCAGACAGGATCATAGACTCCAAGAGCCGCGTTCTGGTCACATGTGATGGGTACTACAGGAACGGACAGTTCATCGACAAGAAGAAGGACGCGGACGTATCGGTGGAAGAGGCGGCCAAGGGCGGCGTCAAGGTAGACAAAGTCGTCGTCTGGAGGCGCCACCCTGGAAAGTACATGTCCACGGCACCCATGGTTGAAGGGCGTGATGCCTTCGTTGACGACCTGATCAAGCCGTTCCAGGGAAAGACGGTCCCCCCTGTGTCGATGGATTCCGAGGCGCCGCTGTTCCTGATGTACACGAGCGGCTCCACAGGGAAGCCGAAGGGAGTCCAGCATCGGACAGGTGGGTACCTCGCCTATGTGGCAGGGACTTCGAAATACGTTCAGGACATACA
>DATFYS010000023.1:0-5866 GCA_035314885.1 Nitrososphaerales archaeon
GTTCGAGTCGGGGTACGTTTTCTTCAACAACCACTTCGCAGGCTTCAGCCCCGAGTCAGCCAACGAGTTCAGGCGGCTCTTGGGTCTGATGGAGCTCGACTGGAAGGCCCAGGGGACCCAGCAGCAGACTCTGTTCGGGGCGTAGCTGACCGATGCCGCCAGAGGACCGGGCGATTCTCCACGTCGACCTTGACGCCTTCTACGTCTCCGCGGAGGTGAGGGAGCACCCCGAGCTGCGCGGCCTCCCAGTCGTCGTGGGTGCAGATCCGGAAGGCGGGAAGGGGCGGGGCGTCGTGGTTGCCTGCTCCTACGAGGCGAGGAAGTTCGGACTCAGGTCAGGGATGCCCATATCACAGGCCTACAAGCTCTGCCCCCAGGCCATCTACAGGCCTCCCGACTGGGGGCTCTACGAGAGGACATCAACGGAGGTGATGGAGACCCTCAAGGGGTTCGCAGACAAGTTCGAGCAGGCCAGCATCGACGAAGCTTTCCTCGATGTCTCAAGCAAGGGGGCCGACTCCGAATCCGCCACGAGGGTCGCCAAAGAAGTCAAGGAGGCCGTGAAGCGCATCCACGGGCTGACCTGCTCGGTGGGGGTCGCCCCCAACAAGTCCGCGGCAAAGATAGCTTCAGACCGGCAGAAGCCGGACGGGCTGACCGTCGTCACCTTCGACGACGTCTCCGGTTTCCTCGCGCCATTGCCCGTTGGAGTGGTTCCGGGAATTGGGCCGAAGACCCGAGAATTTCTCGCGCAGAAGGGGATCGACACTATCTCCCAGCTGCAGAAGCTCGACGGGAATCAACTGATGACCTGGTTCGGGAAGAACGGAGTCTGGCTCTGGGGGGTCATCCACGGCGAGGAGGGGGTCGAGGTCAGGCAGCAGGAGATGCCGAAGTCTCTGAGCGTCGAAAGGACCTTCATGAGGGACGTTACCAACTACGCCGAAGTGAGAGAGGAGGCGCGGACCGCAGCGTCGGAGCTCATCAGGAGGGTGAAGTCGGCCGGTTACACGTTCAAGGTCGGTGGAATCAAGATCAGGTTCAACCCGGGGTTCGAGACACACACCCGGGAGAAGACCCTTCTGAGCAACACCGACAGCGAGTCCACCCTGAAGGAAACGGTGGATACTCTCCTCGACGAATTCGAGTCCGGCGGGAGGGCCGTGAGGCTGATCGGGGTCAGGGTCGCGGGGATTCAGAGGGCGTCAGAGAGTCCTTCCAGCTTGGACGACTGGACATCGTCCTAGCCCCCTGGCTCTCTTCCGGGAGCTTCTCTTTCCTAAACGCCAGCCAGAACCATGTGATCCCGATTGCATAGAGAACCGCGGCGAAGTAGAACGGATAGTAGAACTGCCCCTCGCCAATTAGAATCAGACCGGGAAGGGCGGTCAGGCCGCTGGGGAGCCTGTTTGCCACTGCCACCAATCCGGAGGCTGCACCCCTCTCATCAGGGGACACGAGTCCCATCAGGAGCGACTGGCCAAGGGGGTTCCCCAGGTTCATCAGAAAGACGCGGACAATGTAAACCGTCCCTGCGATGGCGAAGACAGGTGAGGCAGGGACGCCCAGCATGATGATAGTCGCCGGGGCCTGGGTGGCCACAATCGCCTTCACAGTACCTATTCTCTTTGCCAGCCTAGGCGCGAGGAGGATCACTCCGGCTGTAACGACATAGGATAAGACGAGAACGTTTCCGCTGACGGAGTCGGGGACCCCATATCTTCCCTTGAACCACTGTGACATCAGAGTGACAAAGAACCCGGAACCAAGTCCGAGACAAGCCGCGTACACGCCGTATCGCTTCAGGACTTGGCCCGACTTCCTGGGAAGAATACTCTTCCTGGGACCCGCCAAATGCGGGGTATCGGTAACTACGAGGGCGATCGGTGTCACAGCAACGCTTGCCAGCCCCACCAATTCGAATAGCTCCGCGTTCGGCACGACACCGGCAAAGTTGGTCAGAGCCGCACCAAACGCCATCCCAATCCAATTGAGGAAGAATCCAAGCGAGAAGGCCGGGGTCCTCTTAGCGTCCCCTGCGCGGTCAGCTATCAGGGCACTGAGGGAAACAGCGAACGCCGCCTCTCCCACCCCTTCCGTCGCCCCGAAGACGACAAGCAGCCCGACGTTCGTAGTCAGAGCGAAACCCAGCAGGCTTGCCCCCTGACAGATGTTCCCCAGAATCAGCATCTTTCTTCTTCCGAATCTGTCAGCCAGGATTCCCAGAGGGATGCTGGAACCCACGACGGCATAGGCAAACGTGCTGATCGTGAGGCCTCCCCAAAAGGTGGGGACGCCCTGGATAGTCGTCAGATAATAGGAAATGTCAGTCGCGAGCCAGCCTATGGCAACCGACGGGACGATGCTGAGAACGACAAGAAGCTGTGCCTGCCTGGGTATTCCCCTGTATTCGTCTAACATCAGGCGGCCTATGTCTATGAAATGTCGTAATTAACCCCCACCGGCATGCCCGAACGGAGATTGCAGGCTTGAGGCCAGTACTAGGAGTTCTCATCGAGCTCACCGCACTTGGGGCGGTTGCGTTGACAGGCATCCTGATTCCAGGCGGCCTCCCCCATCTTCTCTATGTCGCGGTCGCAGAACTGATCGCGACTTATCTGATTCATTGCCCTGCGCACTATTTCGTCGGGAGGGTTCTCGGCATAGGGTTCGTCTCAATGGGACTCGGGATGACCACCCTGGCGAAGGCGCTCCCGCCACAACTGTCGCGGTTCGCCCATTTCCTCCCCGTATTTACCCTGAAGACGGACAGGCCGTCTCTTTCCAAGGCGGGCAGGAGGAGGGCATCCGCAATGTACGCGTCCGGGACCGTCGCTTCCGTCCTGTCCGCCTTCCTCGTGGCAGCGTGGATCACTCCCAGCGCTTCGCTGAACCTGCTCATCGTAGCCTGGGTCATAGCCTTCGGCTACCTGGCATTCGACATGGTCTTCTCTCCTCGAAGCGGGGACCTTATGCGGACTCGAAAGGCTATGGGGGCCTCAGGGCCTGAACCTGTCGGGGCTCAGAAATGAGATGTCGTACTCGGTCTTCCCTGCGGTGGCTAGGTCAGCGGCGACCCCTCCCATCACCGATGCGAACTTGAAGCCGTGGCCTGAGCACGCACTCACGATAACCACGTTGGACGCTTCGGGGTGGACCCCGACGGCGAAGTTGAGGTCAGGAGTGTTCGTGTAGAGGCAGGCGGCCGCAGAGCTGTACGGTCGCACCAGGGCCGGGAGCCTCTTCGATACGAACTCTTCGACGGGGGAGGAGTCGTCCTTTGTCACCTCCCTCTTCACGAAGCCGGGTTCTACCATTTCACCCCCGTGGTGCCTCCCCACCTTCACGCCATCCCCGACGTCGGGGACCCCGTAGAACTCACCACCTTCCTGTTCCATGATGAACACAGGCATCTCCTCGGCGGTGAAACGGGGGTGCCCTCCAGATGAGAACCAGAACGGGACCTGCCTCTCCACCTTCAGGGGCAGAAGCCCCCCCGTAAGCCTCCCCATCCACGGCCCCGCGCAGAGGACGAGCCTGTCGGTAGAGTATGCATCCTTCCCGGTCTGCACGACGACCCCACCCCTGTCTCGCTTCCAGCCAATGACCTCCTCCGAAAACCTGAACTCGCATCCCGAACCCTCGGCCAGTCCGACGAACGCCCTGATGCACTCCTCGGGAAACAGAACCCCCGCGTTGTCTTCGAAGACTGCCATGTGACCATCCTCGATCTTGAACGCCGGGAATTCGTCCTCTGCATCACGTGCTACCAGCTTTCTGTGGGGCAGGCCATGTGTTCTCGCGCTTGCCAGGACCCCCGAAACGAACCTGCCTTCCTCTCTCCCAACAGTGAGACACCCTGTCATCCTCAGCAGTTCCTTACCGTGGCTCCGCTCAAGTTCGTGCCAGGCTGAGAAGGCCCTCCTCAGGAGGGGGACATACCTCGGATCTTCGTAGTAGGCGAGCCTGATAATCCTGGTTCGTCCATGGGAAGAACCCTGGTCGTGGGCAAGTTTGAACTGCTCGAGGGTCAGGACCCTGAGCCCCCTCTTCGTCAGATTGTAAGCTGCGGAGGAGCCGTTGGCCCCGCACCCCACTACAACGGCATCGTAGTGTTTCATCGCTTCCAGAGCGCAAGGTCCCCGCAACCTAACAAGCGTTAAATATTCTGTTCCGGGGCGCCCTGCTTCACTCCCGTGGACACCCGAAAGCTGCTTACAGCAACCCTCTTTGGAGTGGTCATAGCAATCATCAAGGGTCCGTTCCAGCCCCCCTACGCGGACTTCCTGATCATCGTGGAAGCCCCCATCCTCGGGCTCAGCTTCCTACTCCTCGGCCGCGGAGGAGCCACCTACACCGAAGTCATAAACGGCCTGCTGCAGTCCTTCGTCAAGGCATCCTTCTTCCCGTTCAGCCTCATCATCGCACTGCTCTACGGAGTCCTTGTGGATCTCCTGGGGACCGCCTTCAGAGCAAGGGGGAACGGAAAGGTGAGCTCAATCAAGATGGTCGCCACCCTCGGGATCGCGAGCATCATCACCGGGGTCCTGGCGGCCTACAGCAGCATAACGCTCGGGATAATCCAATACGACCCTTCGCTCTTCTATGTCGTCTACATCCCCATCATAATCTGGGGAGTATTCAGCGGGGCCCTTGGGGGGCTGATATCCGCTCAGCTCTGGGAGAGGAACCTGAAGGCGAGGTTCAGGTCCCTCCAGCCACCCATCAGCTAGCCGCCCCTTCCCCTTCAAGCTCCCTTACGATTTTCTTCGTGAACCTGAACAGCAGACGGTAGAGGACCACGCCCAGGACTGTCACGGCGATCCCTGCGACTATGGTCTCGTCTTCCTGCGCAGCCAGTCCTCCGACCAGGAGGAAGAGTCCCAGCGCAATGATGATGATGGCTGCCGTCTTCGAAACAGGACTGACCCTAACCGACATCGTCGCACTACTTCCGCTTGGATTCGTCACGCAGCATCTTGAACAACCTGAACTTGTCCACTTCCCCTGGGGACAGGGCGTATCCGCAGATCCTGCAGGTGACCCCCTGAGGTGTCTCCATGAGCTCGAAGCGATGACACATCGGGCACTTCATCCGGTCGTCTTGCGACTGCATGGACGATTATCACTCGTCGTCCTTGAAAAGTGTTGAACCTGTCTTGGGGAGGGTGACCTCGATTATGCTCTCTTTGTAGAACGGCCTCCCGTCCATCCCATGCCTTCGGTAGATTAGATCAGGAAGCGAGATGTCTGCCAGGAACAGATGCCCCAAGAACCGGGAGGCCCTGGCGTTGAGGAAACCCGACTTCGGAAAGCCGAAGGTCACGGTCGAGCTGGCCACGATGCACGGTTCCCCTGGCTCACCGCTCCCGGCATCAAGCCCCGACGGCAGGTCGACAGCAAGGACCGGAGTCCCGGATTCGTTCGCCTTGCGTATCAGGGTGGCTATCGGCTCCCTCGGATTCCTCCACGAACCGTAACCGAGGAGTGCATCCACGATCAGGTCTGACTGCGGAATGAGCGAATCTGAGCTCAAGACTTCGATCTTCATCTGATCTACTGCCATGAGCTCCTGCGCAGGTACGTCACGTAGTTCCGCCCGCACTGCACCAAGAATCACACTCACCTTCGTTCCCCAGCTGGCAAGATGGCGCGCCGCCACCAGACCGTCTCCGCCGTTGTTCCCCTTGCCCACCAGGCAAACAATCTTTCCCTCCCTTCCCCCGAGCATGCGCCTGGCCATGGTCGCCGTCGCCAGCCCAGCCTTCCCCATCAGATCGGGGACCCCAATCCCGAACACCTCAGTAGCCGCCTTGTCCATTGCGGCCATCTCATCCGATGTCAGGTAGGCGATTCCTCCCTCTAG
>DATFYS010000024.1:0-2766 GCA_035314885.1 Nitrososphaerales archaeon
TTGTTCCTCATCTCGGCGTTCTGCAGGCTCGCGAAGAGGTTGGCCATGACGTTGGTTGCTGCCATTGTCATTCTCTCCTAGTCGTACTTCCTGAAGCCGAGCTTCTCAGCGACTTCCCTGAAACACTGCCTGCAGAGGACGAGGTCGTAGGACCTGATGACGGCCCCGTACTGCCCGCATCTCCGGCAGTAGTGTGTCGACTTGCCGTACTTCCTCACTTTCGTGTGCCTCTCTTTCATGAGACTGTCACTCCGAACTTTTCCTGGAAGTATGTGATTGTTTCTTCCTTGGTCACAAGCTGGTTCTTCCCGACCCGGGAGGTCCGCCTGGCGCGCCTGGCGACGCTGTACCCTGGACGTTCGAGAAGGACAGAGACGTTCATGCCGAGTATCCCGATTTCAGGGTCATACCTCACTCCCGGTATCTCGATGTGCTCCTTTATGCCGAATGAGACCGATCCATGGGCGTCGAAGCTGGACTGTGGGAGCTTCTTCTCCCTCGCCGTGAGAAGCTTCACTATTAGGGCCTCAGCTTCAGACCCTCTGACCGTCACGACCACCCCAATCGGCTCACCCTTGTGAATGCCGAAGTCCCTCACCGATCTCTTCGCCCTTGTCTGGGCCGGCTTCTGCTCCGTCACCTGCTGGAGGACCTTCTTCCCCCTTTCGATGGCCTCTCCGGACTTGCCTAGGCCTATGTTAACGACCACCTTCCCCACTCTGAGCGCTCGCATGGGATTCTCCTGGACGGCCTTCTGGCTCATGGTGCTCCGACTCCTACGGTGATCATCGGCTGCTCAGCGCCAACAGGGAAAACGAGCCGGGATGGGATCTCGGCCTCTCCGGTCGGGAGGGAGATCTTGACCATCTTCTCTCTCGATATGGTCCCCTTCTTCACGTCGTCAATCCTCCCCAGTTGGCCAGCCCTTTCGCCCGTGAGCACGAGGCCCAGGGTACCCTTCTGTAACTTCGCCTCGCCGAGGACCTTCTGGGTTGGGACCTCGATTAGGAGGGCATCACCTGGGGAGAGCTTGATCGCGTCGTCGATGATGGACCTTCCGTCGTGGAGCCCGTACTGGATGTGGCCACCCCTGATCTTGGTCTTCGTGTTGATGCTGCAGAGTTTCCTGCTTGCTTCCTCCCCCTCGACCTTGGCTAGGACGAGCCCCTTGGGAGAGGGAACGAGCCTGAAGCTGACCCCTTCCTTTGGAACTGAAACCAGGTTGAAGAGCCCGACAGGGAACGCTGGGGTGCGTCTGGTCTTCCCATCCACCAGGACCTTGCCGGTCCTCAGCAGGAACTTGAGCTCCCTGGAGCCGGAGGCGAGGATTGCCATATCTCTGACTACGACCCCAAGCGGATATGATGAAGCGATCGGATGGGGGCCCGGCTTCGGCTTGTAAACGAACCTGGATCCTTTCCTGACGATGTCCCAACTACGTGGAGAAGCTACCCTCTTCAGCCTGTTCCGTCCGCCCTTCTTTCCCAACTAACCGCTGGCCTCCAGTTTCTTCTTGCGGGCTTTGTCGTCCAAGGTCAGACTGGTGATGACGACGTTGGAAGAACGTATGGGGACCGAAGCAGTGCCTCCCTTGAGCTTCTCCCTGGTCACCCCTTCGACGTTCACCGTCCCTGACCCCTGATCGACATTGGTCACCTTGCCCTCGATGTCCTTGAACTCCCCGCGCACTATCTTGACCGAATCCCCCACCCGAGGCTTGGCACTCCTCCTCCTGTACTTTTCCCTGAGGTCCTTGGAAAGAGCAGATCCGAACTTCATGGTCATTTTCTCACACTATGATGGACGCCAGATTGGCGATCCTGGGCCACTTTTCTGCGGCCTCGCTGGCCACCGGGCCCTTGATGTCTGTCCCCTTCAGGTCCCCTTCCGGGGTGATTATGACGGCGGCGTTGTCTTCGAAGACGACTCTCTGTCCGCTGACCCTCCTAACGGGGTACTTCTGCCTGACGATCACCGCTCCGAAGACGGTCTTCTTCAGGTCGGGTGGCCCTTTCTTCACCACGCAGACGATAGAGTCGCCCACAGATGCTGCGGGGATCCTGCTCCACCTGCCTTTGTACCTCGTGACCTGGACGACCCTCAGGGTCTTGGCTCCGGTGTTGTCTGCGCAGTTGATAACAGCATAGACGGGAATCGCACGGGTGATGTAATTCTTGAACTCCTCGACCCCCTTGGCCGAGACTGCACGGGACTTCGTCGACATCAGCGGCCGCTCCTCTTAGACTCGACGACCACGAAGGAGATGGTCTTCGAAAGCGGCCTGCACTCCCCGATGGTGACGGTGTCGCCGTCGGCGACTTCGATGCACCCGGGGATGTGGGCGCTGACCCTGCTCCTCCGCCTTTCGCCTCTGTTGTACTTGCGGACCATGTGCAGGTGGTCCATCTCCACGACGGCGAAGCCTGCTCCGGCCGTTGAAACGGCTCTCCCGGTCAAGAGTCTCCCTCTCACCTTGATGGTCCCGTGGAATGGGCACCTTTCGTCCTGGCACTTCTTCTTCGGGACGGTCACTTCGAGACCTGCCGAGCTCATCTTCGGCGGCCTCCCCATCTGTCCTCCAGGCGACCGGCGATGTCTGTCCCTGATACCACCATGCCAGTCGAAAGGACCTGGAAGACCAGCCCTGGCTTCTCCACCCTGATCATCCGGGAACCGGAGTCCAGCATCAGGGTGTTCGCGGTCTCAAGGGCAACCTTGCCAGTCAGCCCTGTCTTGGTCGGGTCAGTTGAACTGAGCACCTTCACT
>DATFYS010000025.1:0-3325 GCA_035314885.1 Nitrososphaerales archaeon
CCTGAGAGGTACTCGGAGGAGAATCCTGACGGCGGGAGGGTTATCTCCAACTTCGTCCGGCTCTTGAAGTAGGATCTTGCCATGCCAGTCCTCAAGGTGATCTTCGAGTCAAGCGTCGTCGACAGCCTGTTCACCTACTCGAGGATGGCCTACCCAAACGAAGGCATCCTGCTTCTAAGAGGGAAGTCGAAGAAGGGGATCGT
Organism: Nitrososphaerales archaeon; assembly: GCA_035314885.1. GTDB lineage: Archaea > Thermoproteota > Nitrososphaeria > Nitrososphaerales > Gagatemarchaeaceae > UBA183. The sequence continues at coordinate 204 of DATFYS010000025.1, forward strand.
CGAGGTGACAAGCGTCGTCGTCCCTCCGGCAGCGGTGCACGGCGCCGCCTTCTCGTCGTTCAACTGGTGGATGCTTCCTATCGACATCTCGTACCTGGGGGTGGCGCACTCCCACCCTTCGGGGAACCATCATCCATCCCAGGAGGACCTCCTCCACGCAACGGGGAAGCTGATGGTGATAATGGGGTACCCCTACGCCAACACATACAACCTCGGGGTCTACGACCACAACGGGAAGGAGATTCCCTTCGAGGTTAGACAGTCAGGGCCTGCCAAGGATCCGGCGGATTACGGATTGTGAGTAGCCGTATTTTTTGCTGAGCTTGATGATGCTCAAGCCCAAGATTTCGCGGTCCTTTCTGATTCTGTCTTCTTGTTCGGGATTAAGCCTGACGAAATGTGCTTCGCTTGCCCTCCTGGCGACCGAGAGCTCATAGATTCGGTGTCCCTTGCTTTTTGTGTACGGTATCGACGCGATGTGCACAATTCCCCTTCTCCTCCCTATCTTGACCTGTTCATTGAATCGGTGTACTGTTTCGGCAGCGGTAGTCTTGTCTTCAAGGTAATCCAGCCCAATCCTAAGATCCTCCTTCTTCTTGATGCAGTATCCAATCATTCCCCGGATCAGGGCTAGTACACTATTTGCTTCGCCGATGTCAAGGCGATAGGCGGTTCGTCTGTTTCCCAATCGCGCCTTATCCGTCCCAACCCCCACCGACGTAATTCCCTGTTTCAAAAGGAAGTCGCGGACAGAGACGAGCTGAGGTCTCCAGGTGTCGGCGAATCTTATCCCGACTCTCAGGACATATGTACCAATTTCCACCCGAACGTTTCCGTCCCCATCGAAGTAACCAGACACCTGTTCCCAGGAGTTGTAGACCGGACCTTCTGGGTCAGATTCCCCGTCAGGTTGACTACTCTCCACTATCGAATTAGATGGCATGGGCACTTAAGCCCCACTTCGAATCATGAGACGCGAAGGCTTAAATGCGCTTCATGAAGTGACTATGAGTCATGTCGTCTCAGTATACCCGTGGACAAACATGGGGTGCATTGAAGAAGGCCTGGCGTGGATACAAGGTCGCCAAGGTCCAGAAGAACATGGAGGACATGAAGAAGTACGCGGAGAGGATCCGCACCCTCCAAGGCGAGCTGGGTCTGGTCCAGGCGAAGTTCCCCGAGCTAGGTCTTAACTAACCCCGGAGCTTCACTGGATGTCCGGGTGGTTAGTGACTACCTGGTTCCTCAGGTCCTGTGCCTGCTGCAAGGTGAAGTCGGGCTCTGTCGACACGAGCACCAGCTTATTCCCCAGATAGAACGTCATTATGTTCACCCTCTCCCTCTTGATGAAGGTGTACTGGTTCCTGCCGAAGTACCTGTCCCAGGTCTTGTCGGTGTTCAGCTGGATGGTCAGGGTCGCTATCAGTCTCAGGTCCTCGCTCTGAGGCTCCAGGGAGGGGATCCCCCTCTTCATCCCGCCGGCGATCTGGCGCCCCTCAAAGTCCATTATAGCGGCAGACCTGACTCTCCTGTCGAACTTGAAAATCTCGGTGCAGATCTTGTCCCAGCGGACCTGCAGCATACGCGCTTCTCAACGGTTTGACCGAGATATAAAATCGTCCCCGAATCCAAGCACGCATCTTCTGGTTGATAGAACATGATGGGTTTGTCCAGCATGTTTGACTCGGGCTCTGAAGTGCCCGAAAGCCCGTATCACGCGTAACAATGGCCTTTGAATTACTGACAGTCTTGCTTGGCGCTTGCGTGGGCGCGCTCGCCGTGCTCTACGCTGCACCCAAGGGCTACTTCGGACACAAGAGGATGAGGTACACAGCCCCAACGACATCGATCGAACCGGTCGTCTCAGCACCACCTGAACCGGCCCCGGAGGTCAAGCCGATCGCTCCAGAGCCGGCCCCCGTACCAGCGCCGGCCTTCACGGCAGTCTACGAGACCGTGCAGCCTCCACCGGCACCGGTGACCTATGCGGCACCATCCCCAGCTTCATTTGGCGCATCCAGCGCACCGACCTTCTCGAAGAAGCCGGTCCGCACCTACAGGCGGCGGACGGCTCCGGTGAGAAGTCACGTCCCTGCGAAGGTAGCCAAGGCGAAGTCCAAGAAGCGCTGAGCTAGAAACGTAAAGCAAGAGCGTGGGTTGCGGTCGGAAAGGCCCATAAACCCACACTCCGCCTATTTTGATTCAAATTGCCAGAGGCGATGGTAGGTCTCCACATCTCCGCCGCAGGTTCCCTGGACCTCGCCTTTGACAGGGCACAGGAAGTCGGGGCGGACACATTCCAGATCTTCACGAGGAACCCCAACCAGTGGAAGTTCAAGCCGATAGCTCCGGAGACGGAAACAGCGTTCCTGGAAAAAAGGAAGGCTTCAGGGATCAGGCGCGTGGTCGACCACATGCCCTACCTCCCGAACCTCGCCTCTCCGCAGAAGGCGACAATGAAGCTCAGCAGGTACACTCTCGACGAGGAGGTGAAGAGATGCGACTCCCTCGGGATCGACTACCTCGTGACGCATCTGGGGAGCCACCTGGGAGCGGGAATCGCGGTGGGTGTCAGGAACATCGCAGACGCGGTGAACGAGGCCCTCGCAGGGAGCAGGGGCTCGACGATGGTCCTCCTGGAGAACACGGCCGGGGCCAAGAACAGCGTCGGGTCGAGGTTCGAGGAGTTGAGGCTCATCCTGGACAAGGTCAAGAAGTCGGAGCGGATCGGAGTGTGTTTCGACACCTGTCATTCTTGGGCAGCCGGGTTTGATCTTGGGAGTGAAGGAGCGGTCGAGCACACGATGGACCTCTTCGAGGACTGTGTCGGGCAAGAGAAGCTCAAGGTGGTCCATCTGAACGATGCCAAGGGGACGCTCGGAAGCAAACTTGACAGGCATGAGTTCGTCGGCCAAGGGAAGATTGGGAAGAAAGGGATGAGGGCCATCCTGCGCTACGAGGGGATCACGGATCTCCCCCTGATCATGGAGACGCCGTTCGAGGATGCGAAGGCCATGAAGGAGGAGCTGAAGGTGGTCCGCTCCCTGCTACGGTAAAATAGCAGACTGGCCGCGGACGTTGCGGCGGGCCCGTAGCTTAGTTCCAAAATGGAGAGAACTCAG
>DATFYS010000026.1:0-2254 GCA_035314885.1 Nitrososphaerales archaeon
GGAAGGTGGAAAAGGGCCAACTGCCTTCATTATCGATACAACGCAGAAGGGGTTCACGGTTGACATGAGGCTTGAAGAGAAGATTGGCCTGTTCACCTCAGACACATCCTTGCTCACATTTGAAGACCTCTACGTCCCAAAGGAAGACCTACTAGGCCTCGAAGGAAAGGGGTTCTCCGTTGCCTACTCGGCCCTGCTCAACGGGAGGATTGGAATTGGGTCAGGGTGCGTTGGGGTAATGGAAGACTGCCTGAACCAGGTCAAGGAACGGGCGCTCAACCGGGTCCAGCATGGGAAGCTCATTGGGAGGCATCAGCTAATCCAGAAGCATATCGCCTTCATCGAGTCTAGCCTTGAGGCGTCCCGATGGCTCATCTACAGGGCCGCCTTGAAGAAGACGGACTACGATGGGGACCCAGGCAATCTCGTCCTCAGGAAAGAGGCTGACAGGCTGTCGGCCGTCGCAAAGTACATGGCCTCGAGATCTGCCTTCGAATCGGCCGACAGGGCTGTCCAGGCATTCGGGGGTTTTGGCTACTCGATACTATCCCCCGTTGCGAAACACTTCCTGGATACTCGGGTGGCTAGGATTTACGAAGGGACCGACGAAATCATGGAGCTGAAGATCGCGTCGTCTGTGCTTGGAAAGGATTTCGAAGCGTATAAGTAAACTGCAGGGTCGCGCTTGTCTGCTGAGAATTGCAGCTGCATCTCGACGGCTCAAACCAGATCAAGGCGCATCGAGAGAAGGTCTTCTCTATGCTCACCGACTCGCGGTTCCTCGCCTCGACTATACCTGACGCCGAGGAGGTCCGAGTCATCGACGGTGACACACTGGAGGCCAAGCTGAAGCTCAAGGTAGCCATAGTTTCCAGCACCATGAGGATGAAGATGACGATCACAGGCAGGGAACCGCCGTCGAAGGCGACGCTGGTCGCAGAAGGAACGGGGAGCGGAAGCAATCTGAGGGTGACGAGTGTCTTCACGCTCGAGAACGACATGCCGACGAAGTTGACCTGGTCTGCTGATGCTGAAATCTCAGGAGTAATAGCAGGGCTGGGGTCGACCCTCTTGAAGGGGTTCGCCACGAAGAAGGTCGCCGAGATTTTCGATGGTATCACAAGGAATATGGAAGCGGCGACAAACTAGGTGAATGGAATGTCCAGTTCAACCAATCCAACTCTCGGCCGGGCTGTGGAAGTCCTGAAGGGCAACATCGTGAAGGAAGGTCTCAGAGCCTCAACGGTGTACTACAACCAGATCTGGGCTCGCGATGCATTCATCTCGCTCATCGGGGCTAACCTCCTTCACGACGAAGGGCTGCTTAGCTGCGCCAGAGATACGGTGTCCACCTTTGCCAGAACAGCCTCGCCAATGGGTCAGATCCCTAACTTCTACGACCTGAAGTCACAGAAACCCGAATACGGGTACTCTGGCTCCACCGACTCGACCTCTTGGTACATAATTGGCCTTGCCAGCCTTTACGCTGCCACCGAAGACGGGTCCCTCCTCAAGGACCCCCTCAGAATTGCACTGCAAGCATACAGGTGGCTGCGATACCAGGACGCGAACAACTCTTGGCTCATCGATTCACCCGCCGGGGCGGATTGGATGGACGCGGCCGTTCAAAGGACGGGGAAGACCCTCTATAACAACGCCCTGTACCTGATGGCTACTCTATCCATAGAGCGGCTTGTCGGGCCCACTCTCGAATCGGCCGACAGGGGCATCATTCCGAACATAGAGGAACTCAAGCAGAGGTTCTCCGACGTCTTCCTCCCAGGCGAGGGGAGCGCCAAGCGGATGGCTGCCTACTGGCCAAGGTTGTCGGAGGTCTACGACAAAGGAATGCCGATCGGCTACGGGGGCGAGTACTATCTCCACTACGTCTCCTTCTCAAGGGTTGATACCCATTTCGACACGCTGTCCAATCTCCTCTGCATCCTTTCTGGCCTGGCAGACTCCCCCGCTGTGGAGCGAGTTCTGGATACGATCCGCTCTAGATCCCTGGCCGAACCTTATCCTGCAAGGGTGCTCGACCCCCCATACACAAGCGAGGGAGTGAGCTTCCATACTGATTTCGACTCGTCGCTTCCCGTCCAGCACCAAAGCGGGCCCTACGCATACCACAACGGTGGTGTGTGGCCCTTCGTTGGCGGCCTGTACGTGGCCTCGCTATTCTTGCGGGGGCACCCCGAAGCAGGGAAGGAACTCGAGAGTCTCAGCGAAGCAAACTCCAGGTTCAGGGAAGGCG
>DATFYS010000027.1:0-4255 GCA_035314885.1 Nitrososphaerales archaeon
GTCACGGAGGCTGATGCGGTCTCGAAAAGGAAGTACGTTCCGGTCGTCAGATTGGTCGAGAAGTACGACGGGCCTGTGGACCACCAGACCCCGCTCAGCAGACCGGTGGCCGTGGATGAGAAGCTTCCCAGGAACGCGCCCCCGCCATAGAACGGATCCCCGATAAGTCCGCTGACCGTAGGAGCGAACGCCGTGTTGAATCCGAGGAACGCCATGAAGATCAGCCCACTCGCCGTTATCAGCAATGACTTCAGGAGGCTCTGGGAGTACCTCTCCCCAAGTTCTCCAATCTCCAGGAGTCCCACGGAGACGGTCATCGTGAATATGAGGAGACCGCAGATCAGGACCCAGAGGTTGTTGGCAATGTTCGCATCGGTCACAGAGAATTCCTCCCACCTAGGAGCGGAACCCCGCTCGACGCCCGCTGGGTACGGCCATCAGTCAAACCGTGTCCCCCTTCCCGCGCAAGTCGGCGCAGGCCACCTCCTCTCCAGCAATCGGACATCTGTCCAATACAGAGGCCTTCCGAGCCCAATGCCGCTACCCCTGATTGGACGGCCGTCCAGTTCAGGCTATGTAAGCGTTGCACCTAATTCAAGACCGATATTCGCGTGTCAGCATTCGACTGGGCCGGGCGTCACTCTGGGCGAGGAAGTTGGTCATGGAGTGCAACAGCTCGATGGGCACCCGGTCACTGCTCTGCATGGGACGGTAGGATATGCTCAAGCAGGAGTAGCCCGGCTAGGATTGCAAGCACTTGATTCGGTTGTGGCACTGAGGTCCCGACAGGTTGAGGTTCAATCGTGAGGGTCAGGGGCCTTGGTCCCGGGATTGGGACGCGTCCCGGCTGCTTGGCGACGAGTAGTCCGTCAGGTCTTTCCAAGCATCACTCTAAGCTTTCCTAGGTATCCCGCTATCTCTGCTTTCTTGGCCTCGCCTTGAAGATACTCCCAGTCCAGCTCATCTGGATGCGACTCGGCGAGGAGGTAGGCTTGCTCCATATCCCCCGCAGCGCCCCAGAACTTGGCAGAGGCGAGCCGCTTGAGAATCAAGTCTTCGATTCCAACGATGACGGCTGGACCGAAGTCAGTCGTTATCGTGCTGACCTTCTCGTAAGACCCGGCCAGCTCTTCCCCGACCATGTCGACTGCAAGCCTGAGGTCGTCGTTGACCCAACTTCTCAGGCCGCCGCCCGACGCAAAGTGCCAAGACTTGAGGGTGCGTTCAAGAGCTTCCCTCCTGTAGACAATGTCCATGTCCCCCGTCCTCAGAATGCCATCGAGGTACACCTCGATTGCGGACCCCCCAGTGAGTACGGGTCTTCTTCCCCCCTTGGGCATACTCGAGTTCAACAAAGCCATGAACCTGACTTTCCTCTCGGTCGGGTCGTCTACAGCAAGGATTACCCTCTTCACTGTCCTATAGGCGATCATACCTCCGGTCTGATCTCCTTCGGTATTTCGCATCGAACTTCCTCTTTGCTAGCGAAGCCAGGTTCACGAGCTCGCCAGGCAGCCTCGAAGGCTTAGCAATACCGACTTTCCCTGGGCTGCCCACGGTCACATCCGGTACCGTTGAGAGTCCTGCCCTGAACCGTGCTCGCTTCGCCCTCTCGCTGCTCCAAGAGTCATATGGAGTCACTCTGTCCGATAGTTTCAGGGCCAACCTGCGCAGATTCTCGTCGCTGAGCCTGTACTCCGTCCCTCTCTTTCCCTTCACGGGCTCAAGCAGACCCAGCCCCGAGAGCCTCTTCGCTTCAACGTAGACCTTGGCCACATTCATGTTGTACGATCTGGCCACCCTGTAGGCCGTCAGGGGCCGGCCAGACGTCGAAAGCGCCTCCACTAGGTTACCTCGCGTTGAACTACCCAGAACCAAGCCCAGCCGACTCATGCCTGGGAGTAGCAGAGATGTGATAAAAGCTTATCCCTATAGGATAATAACTTATGGCTGAACTTCCCCGACATCCGCAAGGCCGGAGCACGTCTGGAATGCGCCCCCTTTTCCCAAACGGAACCTATAATGGGCTTACCTTCAGTAGCCCGGCTAGGGGCTACACCCATATGGGTTCGAATCCACTTCGCCGGAGTCCAACAGGAAGCGCCCTAGACGGTGGCAGCCAAGCCGAGAATCTCTCTGCACCAATCCGTCGCTTCCTTGTACTTCCTCTCCAAGTCCTGGGTGTCTCTGACGTATGACAGCCTTCGGAGCCGCTTCACGATGCCCGGCGGCAGTTCGCTGTCGACGTAGTGCATTCGGAAGTCGAAGTGCATCGGGGAGAACTTCATGCGCAGGGCTTCGATGAGGGTCGCCAGAGTGACTGTCCTGTAGTCTTCCAGGGCCTCGAGAGTGTGTCCCCGCCCCAAATTCTTGACGACGTAGTTGTTGAATGTCTCGAATCTTAGGGTGATCCTTTGCAGTCTCTTTCTCCGCCTTCTGGCGAGCGAAACTCTGTCGACCGGCCGAACCTTCGCTGCCCCTCCCTTGTTGAAGTGGAAGACGTTGGTCCCGTGTATCTCCGGGGCAAGAAACATCTCGGGGCTCCCGGGCGTCAGAATCGCCAAATCGATGACGGTGAACTCGTCAACATCCCTCAGTCTGTAGAACTTTTGAAACACACCTTCGAATCCCGATTCGACCTCGTAGGTCAGGGAGATTAGTGAGATGCTTCTGAGCGTGCGCTCGACCACGCTGAAGGTGCTTGCGACCCTCGCTTTGTCCACAAGGATGTAGAGGTCGAGGTCGGACCAGCGGTCGACGTGACCAAATGCAGCCGAGCCTCCTTCCCACAGCGCATGCACGTAGCGAAGGGGACGCAGCGATGAGACGAGTGCCTCCACTATCGCGTCTCTCGTGACAGTGACTCGTTCCGGCATGATGCATCGTGTTTCTCGGTAATCATCTTCATAAGGGTTCATCCTGCCAAACGCGCGGAGCCGCGGAAGGGGAATTGGACGAAGAGGGGTTCAAGGAGTTCTGTAAGGCAAGGAAACTGGAAGAGAAGACCATTCAAGCGCACGTTGGTGTGGTCCGAGACTTCGAGACGTTCCTCAACAGCAAATGCGACGGCAGAGATCTGACTTGTGCCACGGCCGACGATCTACTGAGCTACGCCGCACAGTTGATGAGGGAAGGTACGAACACATGGGAGAATCTCCTTGGGCTCCTGAGATACGTCCACTTCTCAGGCAACAGACGGGTGGAGATTGCCTTGCTGGAACTCTTGGACGGCAGTGACGTCATGAGAAAGCTCTCAGAGACGACGAGTCAAACGCTTGGCGAGGCCAAGCGCACTGAGGTACTCGGTGGGATCAGCCTCCCGCCGCTGGGGACATCGCCAAGGGACAAGGCCAAGGTGACGAGGGAGGTCATGGAGAGAATGGAGGTCGTCCTAGGTGAAATGCAGACCAGAGCGATTCTGTTGACCGGGCCTCATGCGGGTCCGAAGGAAGAATACCTGCCTGAGAGAAAGATGTTCCTGGCTTCCAAGGGGATAGACGACTTTCTCAAGAAGCGACACAGCGCATATGTTGAACTGCTTGAGAGGCACATGAGAGAGAAGACGTTGTACTTCACTCAGGAGATTGACGAAGAGGTCTTGGACTACGTGCGCAACACACCGACATGCCAGAACGGCGTAAGAAGAGGGGACACGATCATCGTCACAAAGATACCATACATGGCAAAGAAGCACTTTCATGAGAAGGACGAGAAGATGAAGAGGTACTACTACTGCCATTGCCCTTGGGTGCGCGAGGCGATTCGGTCGGACCTGGAAGTCTCACCGAACTTCTGCTACTGCAGCGCTGCCTACGAGAAACGACCCTGGGACGTCATCTTCGACCAACCGGTCAAGGCAGATGTCGTTGAGTGCGTCCTGAAGGGGGATCCCATCTGCAAGTTCGCCATCCAAATCCCAAAGGCCTTCTCAGAACCCACAGGTCAACCGACGACGTAGGAGGGCAGTCCTTCCTAGTGGTGCTTCCCGCGCACGCGAGTGGGTTACAATTGCATGTCACAGATTGGCCAGGGTCCGCACCTAGGATGGGGCCGATACCAAGTCATGGGTCGCCTCAGGTCCTCATCGGATGGGCCCTAGGTGACCTCACACAGAGCGCCAAGACTTAAATAACCACTTACGCGTTACGAAATACGAATTACAATGTCCAAGGTAGTCGGACGCACAGCACCCAGAACGAAGGCGAGAGAGCGTGGTGGAAAGGACGACAAAGAGGAAGTGGCGATGATGATCTGC